>NZ_JBSFHN010000027.1:0-120254 GCF_053597115.1 Streptomyces sp. NPDC001515 | reverse complement strand
CGCGCGGTCGGCGGCGACGGCGCGGGCGAGCCCGACGAATTCCGCGACGGTGGCGGGGTGTTCGCGGGCGGGGCGCAGGAGGTGCGGAACCTCGATATGAGGGCGCGCCCACCGGTTCGTTCCGTCGACGGAGACGTGCGAGGGGTGCTGTGGTCGCACGCGCCTCAGGTCGTTCGGGAATCACCTGGACACGTGGCATGTCGCTCGGGTGTTCCCGGATGCGGGGGCCGTGTGGGTGAGTTGTATCTCCCTCGTTTCCCTTGGTGCAAATGGCTGCAAAAGCCCATCCACCGGACGACCGGCACCCGGATGGAGGCCGTTCGGCGTGTAAGTTCCGGGGCCGAGAGCCTTGGAAGGGACCAATCCGGTGAACAAGAAGTGTGCGGCCGCGCTGTCCGGCGGTGCGGTACTCGTGCTGATGCTGTCGGGATGCGGCGGCGACGACAGCGACGACAAGGTGAACGACTGGGCCAAGAAGGTCTGCGACCAGGTCCAGCCCCAGCTGCAGAAGATCGCGAACGCCAACGCGTCGATCCAGCAGCAGACCGCCGACAACAGCAAGCCCGCCGACGTCCAGAAGACCGACTCGGCCGCCTTCCAGCAGATCTCGCAGGCGTACAAGGCGCTCGGCACCGCGGTCGACTCGGCGGGCCCGCCGCCGGTCGACGACGGCGAGACGACGCAGAAGGAGGCCGTGAAGGAGCTCAACGCCTCGTCCGCGGCCTACGCGGACCTGCAGAAGCAGGTCGACGATCTCGACACGAAGGACCAGGCGAAGTTCGCCGACGGCCTCAAGGGCATCGCGGACGAGCTGAACAAGATCAGCACCAACGGTGACCAGGCGCTGAAGAAGCTCCAGTCCGGCGAGGTCGGCACGGCCATGGCCAAGCAGGAGGGCTGCCAGAAGCCCACCGCCTCGGCCTCGCCCTCGGCCGGCGCGTCGAAGGAAGCCTCTCCCTCGCCCAGCAAGAAGGCGTAACGCACGGTCGGGCGCCCCGGCCGGACCCGCCGGTCCGGCCGGGGCGCTGCCGTTGTCAGTGGGAGCCGTCACAATGGGTGATGTGAGTAAGACCAGCCTTCCCGCCGCAGACCACGCGCCCCGACTCCGCGAATCCCTGCTCGCCGCCGACTTCACCGCCGACGGCCTGCTCGACCTGCTCGGCGCCCCCGCCTACGCCGCGCTCGCCCGCAGCGAGACGGTGCCGGCCCTGCGGGCGACCAGAGGGGACGCCCCGCTCGACACCCTCGTCCGCCTCTTCCTGCTCCAGCGCCCGGTGCCGGCCGAGCGGGCCGCCGCCGTGCTCCCGCTGGAGGAGTGCCTGGCGGACGGCTGGCTGACCTCGTACGAGGGGGAGGTGCGCGCCACCGTCGATGTGCGGCCGTACGGCGGCCCGGACGGCCAGGACTGGTTCATCGTCTCCGACCTCGGCTGCGCGGTCGGCGGGGCGGGAGGCATCGGTTCGCGGGACGAAGGCGTCGTCCTCGGCATCGGCGGGGCCTCCACCACCCTCGCCGGAGTCACCGTCCGCCGGCCCGTCACCTCCGCGCTCGACGTCGGTACGGGCTCCGGCATCCAGGCGCTGCACGCCTCCCAGCACGCCACCCGTGTGACCGCCACGGACCTCAACCCCCGCGCCCTGGACTTCACCCGGCTCACCCTCGCCCTGTCCGGCGCCGCTCCGGCCGATCTGCGCGAGGGCTCGCTGTACGACCCCGTCGCCTCGGAGACGTACGACCTGATCGTCTCCAATCCGCCCTTCGTCATCTCGCCCGCCGCCCGGCTCACCTACCGGGACGGCGGCATGGCCGGTGACGACCTGTGCCGGACCCTGGTGCAGCGGACGGGCGACCGGCTCAACGACGGTGGCTTCGCGCACTTCCTGGCCAACTGGCAGCACACGGGGGACGAGGAGTGGCAGGACCGGGTGCGCTCCTGGGTCCCCGACGGCTGCGACGCGTGGATCGTCCAGCGCGAGGTGCAGGACATCACGCAGTACGCGGAGCTGTGGCTGCGCGACAGCGGCGACCACCGCACGGACCCGGCGGAGTACGCCGCACGGTACGACGCGTGGCTCGACGCGTTCGAGGCCACGGGCACCAAGGCGGTCGGCTTCGGCTGGATCACCCTGCGCAAGTCCGCGGCGGCCGGCGCGGGAGCGCCCTCGATCGTCATCGAGGAGTGGCCGCACGCGGTGGAGCAGCCCCTCGGCCCGGCCGTCGAGGCCCACTTCGCCCGCCAGGACTATCTGCGGGAGCAGGACGACGCCGCGCTCCTGGCCGGGCACTTCACCCTGGCGGCGGAGGTCGTGCAGGAGCAGGTGGGCATGCCCGGGGCGGAGGACCCGGAGCATGTGGTGCTCCGTCAGAACCGGGGCATGCGCCGCGCGACGAGGGTGGACGCCGTCGGCGCCGGGTTCGCGGGCGTGTGCGACGGCTCGCTGCCCGCGGGCCGGATCCTGGACGCCATCGCCCAGGTGATGAACGAGGACCCGGTGCTGCTGCGCGACCGCACCCCGCAGGCCATCCGGCTGCTCGTCGAGGAGGGCTTCCTGGAGCCTCTCCCCCCGGGCGGGAAGGCGGCCGGATGATCCGTATCGAGCTGGACGAGGCCGCGCTCGGCGCGACGCGGATCACCATCAGCCCGCTGTGGGACGCCTTTTGCAGCCTGCACCTGCTCATGCCGCACCGCACCCCCTCCTGGCCGTACGAGGAATGGGCAGCACAGGCCCGTACGGTGCTGCGCGAGGACGACCGCACGGAGCCGCTGAAACTTCTGATCGACGGGCCGGACCAGTTCCCGGACTTCATGCTGCCGCGCCCGTGCGGGGCCACCTCGGTCGAGACGGAGCTGGACGCGATACGGGCCACCCCGGCCGACATCGTCCGGGAAGGCGTCGCCGAGCACTACGCGGAGCTTGAGGACCACCCGCTGATCCGCCCGTATCTGACGGACCCGGAGGCCGCCTGCGCGGACCTCGCCGACGCGTACGCGGCGTATTGGGAAGGGGCCATGGCGGCCCACTGGCCCACCATGCGCCGCCTGGTCGAGGACGAGGTCCTCATCAGAGCCCGGACCTTCGCCACGGAGGGGATCGACGCGCTCTTCACCGGGCTGGAGAGCCGCGCCCGGTGGACGCCGCCGGTGCTGGAGCTGACCAAGCACATCGACGCCGAGTACCGGGCGGGGGAACGGCGGTTGCTGCTCGTGCCGCTCGTCTTCGCGGAGGGCTGCCGGCTCTACTCCACCGACGACCCCGAGGTGCTGGCCGTCTCCTTCCAGGCCCGGGGCGCGGCGGCGCTCCGGGAGCGTCCCGCCGAGCACTCCGGGGGAGGCGACCGGCTCGGGCTGCTGCTGGGGCGTGGCCGGGCCTCGGTCCTGCGCCAGCTCGGCGGACCGCTCACCACGGCCGGGATAGCCGACCGGCTGGGGCTGGCTCCCAGCACGGTGTCGGAGCATCTGTCGGTCCTCGCCGAGGCGGACGTCGTCACGCGGCACCGGGTCGGACGCAGCGTGTACTACCAGCTCACGGACAGCGGCCGGGCCCTGCTGGCGCTGCTCTCGGGAGAGGACGTCCTGCGCGCCGTCTCCTGAGGGAGGACGGGGGTGGAACGGTGCGGAGCCGGCCGGCGCCGGGGCCGGGGCGGTATGGGCTGCGAGGATTCGGTGGCCCCCGAATCGATGGCGGGTGCCGGGCGGCGGGTCCTAGCGTCGCCGCCATGCTTGCGATCGAGGCGGAGAACCTGCGCCGCACCTACATCAGCCGGACCGGTTTTCCGCGACCGCGTCGGACCGCGACCGAGGCCGTGCGCGGGGTCACCTTCGAGGTGGCGCGCGGCGAACTCTTCGGACTGCTCGGGCCCAACGGCGCCGGCAAGACCACCACCATCAAGATGCTCAACACCCTGCTGCTGCCCACCTCCGGCACCGCGAGGGTGCTGGGGCGCGACGTGGCCGGCGACCCCGTCGCCGTACGCCGCAGGATCGGCTACGTCTTCGGTGGCGACCGGGGTCTGTACGACCGGCTCTCCGCCCTCGACAATCTGCGCTACTTCGCCGAGCTGTACGCCGTCGAACCGCGCGACCAGAAGCGGAGGATCGCCGAACTCCTCGACCTGGTGGGCCTCACGGGCCGGGAGAAGGAGCGCGTCGAGGGGTACTCGCGCGGGATGCGGCAGCGGCTGCACATCGCGCGCGGGCTGCTCCACCGGCCCGATGTGCTGTTCCTCGACGAACCGTCCATCGGCGTCGACCCGGTGGCCGCCCGCGATCTGCGGCGTACCGTCGCCGACCTGCGGGCGGGCGGCACCACCGTGCTGTTGACCACGCACTACATGGCCGAGGCCGACGAGTTGTGCGACCGGATCGCGGTCATCGCCGGAGGCACGATCCGCGCGCTGGGCACCCCGGACCGGCTCAAGGCACGGGTCCAGGAACGGGGTGTGCTGGAGATCGAGGCGTACGGGGCGGGCGAGGAGCACCTCGACCGGATCCGGAGGCTGGCCGGCGTCCACGGGGTCGCCGCCGAGGACCGGGGCAGCCGACAGGCCGTCATCGTGCAGACGGAACGCGGAGCGGAACTGCACACGCAGGTGCTGGCCGCGTTGGACGGGGTGCGCGTCGGAAGCGTCGTCACCCGTGAACCCACGTTGGAGGACGCCTATATCGCGATCGTGGAGGAGTCCGAGGCGCAGGACCCGGCGGAATCGGAGGCGGAACCAGACGCGGAGCCGGAATCGGATGCGGAACGGAATCCGGAACGGGGTGACGGAGCGGTGCCCGTGAGGTCCGGCCGGTCCGGGGACGGGGGCGCCGCATGAGGCCCGCGCGAGCCCTGCGCCTGATCGCCGTCGGGGTGCGTACGCATGTCTCGTACATGAGCCGTTCACCGATCGAAATCACCTTCGCCGTTCTCGTCCCCCTGGTGTATGCCACGCTCGCCGTCTATCTCTTCCGGGCCGCCGACGACCCGGACCGGCTGCTGACCGCGGCCGTCGGGGCGGGGCTGATGGGGATCTGGTCGTCGGTGCTGTTCGGCTCCGGCGGCGCCGTGCAGAACCAGCGCTGGCTGGGCACGCTGGAGACGCTGGTCGCCTCGCCCACACCGCTCTGGCTGGTGCTCCTTCCGATCACCCTGGCGACCGCCGTCATCGGCACCTACGCCATGGGGGCGACGGTGATCTGGGGCGCGGTGCTCTTCGGCGTACCGCTGGACTTCGCGCATCCGCTGCTGTTCCTGGTCGCCGTGCCCGTGTGCGTACTGGCGCTCGGAATGATGGGGCTGCTGCTCGCGGCCACGTTCGTCCTGCTGCGGAACGCCAACGCCCTGGCCAATCCGCTGGACGCGCCCGTGTGGCTGCTCTCCGGGATGCTCGTTCCCGTCACCGTGCTTCCGGACTGGACGCGCCCGTTGTCCTGGGCGCTGCCCACCACCTGGGGGTCGAAGGCGGTGCACGCCGCGACGTCGGGCGGTGCCGGGAACGCCGGGGTGCTGGTCCCGATGGCCGTGGCCGTAGGGCTCGGTACGGCGTACGCGCTGGTCGCCGTGCTCGTCCTCGGGCGCGTCGAACGGCGGGCACGGGCCGCCGCCACGCTCGCCCTCGCCTGAGGCGGGGACCGGCCCCGCCGCCTCGCCCCTCCGCTTCCCTCTGTCGCGTTCCCTCTGTCGCGTCCACACCAGGAGTTGTCCCGTCATGCCTGCTCCCGTATCCGTCCCGACCGCCGCCGCGGACCCGGAAACCCCTCCCGTACCCGGGGAGAAGCCCACCGCGGCAGGGATCGTGGCGCGGGCCGCGTCCGCGCTGCGGCTCGTCGTCGTCGGGGGCGCGCTCTCGTACCGGGCGCTGTTCAACTGGACGACGCCGCCCATGTTCATCGGGACCCTGCTGGTCGGACCGCTGCTGCAACTGCTGTTCTTCGTCTTCCTGGGGCGTCAGCTCCAGGTGGCCGACGACCGCTTCTACCTGCTCGGCAACGCCGTGGTGTCCGCCTCGACCGCCTGTGTGTACGGCGGCACGATGGCGATCGCCAACGAACGCCGGTACGGGACGCTCGGAGCGGTGCTGCTGAGCCCTCGGAACAGGGCTCCGCTCTGGTTCGGGCGCGCCCTCCCGTATGTACTGAACGGCCTTGTCATCAGCGTCTTCACGCTCTCCATGGCATGCCTGCTCCTGGGACTGCGGATTCCGGTTGGGGCCCTGCCCGGACTGGCGGCGGTGCTGCTCGCGGCGGCTGCCGGATGCTCCGCCTTCGGGCTGGCGCTCGGTGCCCTGGGGCTGCGGTTCCGCGATGTCTTCCTCATCTCGAACGTGGCCAGTTCCGTACTCCTTCTCCTGACCGGAGCCAATGTGCCGCGAGGGGATCTGCCCGGCTGGATGCGGGCCGTCGGGGAGGTCCTGCCGATGACGCACGCGGCCGAGGCCGCACGCCAGTTGTCCGCGGGCGCGGGACTCGACGGCCGGGGCCTCGCCGCCGAGCTGGCCACGGGCGCGGGGTACGTGGTCGTCGCCGTCGTCCTGCTCGCGGTGTTCGAACGCGGCAGCCGGCGCCGGGCCACGCTCGACGTGATGTGAGACGCGGTCCCGGGGGACGTGCGGACGTGCGGCCCCGGCGGACGGGCGGATGTGGGGTCCCGGGGGACGTGCGGACGTGCGGACGTGCCGCCCCGGCGCACGGGCGGACGTGCCGCCGCGCGCCTGTGCGGTTGTGCACCGCGCGGAGGGAGTCACGTTCCGCCGGATCGCCTGTTCACCCGCCGTTCGTGTCCGCGACGTTCCGCGGTGGGAGTCTCCCCGGGCATCGAGCGGCAGCGGGCGGGCGACCGGGCCCGGCCGGGCCGTGGGGGACCGGGAGCGTGGGCGTATGGAGAGCGGACCTGGCGTCTTCGCCGGAGCGGCGTTCGCGCTGTTCGGCGGCGCGCTGCTGTGGTGGACGGGGGCGCGCGCAGTACGCCGCGCGCCGGTGGCGCACGGAGTGAGCCCCGTCGCCTCCACCGTTCTCGCCACTGTGTTCGGCGTACTTTTTCTCGTCCTCGGCGTGTGGTGCCTCACCACGATCTGAACCCGCCACCGCTCCGCCCGCCCCGTGCGGGGCCGCGTCCGGGCCCCGCTCGGGGCTCCGGAACACGCCCGGACCGCCCACCGTTCGCACCCGGCGCCCGCAGGGCGGCCGGGCCCGGACGAAACCCGCAGGCAGACGCCGTGCGCCGGGCGGACCGAGCGGGCCGGGCGGCAGGAATGGCGGAAGTCGGGTTACCGTTCGAGTGGCCGTTGCGGGCTTTTGCCGTTTGACACGGGGGCGGGTTGTACCGTCACACTCCGCAGCGACAGCACTGTCGGCAGCGTCGTCACGCTGCCCTGAGGCCCACCGAGCGTCGACCGGAGAGAAGAGCGAAGTTGTCCCCGACCAGCGAGACCGCACAGGGCGGCCGCCGACTCGTCATCGTCGAGTCGCCTGCCAAGGCGAAGACGATCAAGGGCTATCTCGGGCCCGGATACGTCGTCGAGGCGAGCGTCGGGCACATCCGCGACCTCCCGAACGGCGCCGCCGAGGTGCCGGACGAGTACACCGGCGAGGTGCGCCGCCTCGGGGTGGACGTCGAGCACGACTTCCAGCCGATCTACGTCGTCAACGCCGATAAGAAGGCCCAGGTCAGGAAGCTGAAGCAGCTGCTGGCCGAGTCGGACGAACTCTTCCTCGCCACCGATGAGGACCGCGAGGGCGAAGCCATCGCGTGGCACCTGCAGGAAGTCCTGCGCCCCAAGGTCCCGGTCCACCGGATGGTCTTCCACGAGATCACCAAGGACGCCATCCGGGCCGCCGTCGCCAATCCGCGCGAGCTCAACCAGCGCATGGTCGACGCCCAGGAGACCCGCCGCATCCTCGACCGCCTCTACGGCTACGAGGTCTCGCCGGTCCTGTGGAAGAAGGTCATGCCGAAGCTCTCGGCGGGCCGCGTCCAGTCCGTCGCCACCCGGCTCGTCGTCGAGCGGGAGCGCGAGCGCATCGCCTTCCGCTCCGCCGAGTACTGGGACCTGACCGGAAAGTTCGCCACCGGCCGCTCCGGTGACGCCTCCGACCCCTCGACGTTCACCGCCCGGCTCAGCGCGGTCGACGGCCGGCGCATCGCCCAGGGCCGCGACTTCGGTCCGGACGGCCGGCTCAAGGAGTCCTCGGCCCAGACCCTGCACCTGGACGAGACGAACGCCCGCGCCCTGGCCGCCGCGCTCGCCGACTCCGCGTTCGCCGTCCGGTCCGTCGAGTCCAAGCCGTACCGCCGCTCCCCGTACGCGCCCTTCCGCACCACGACCCTCCAGCAGGAGGCGAGCCGGAAGCTGGGCTTCGGGGCGAAGGCCACCATGCAGGTCGCGCAGAAGCTGTACGAGAACGGCTTCATCACCTATATGCGTACCGACTCCACGACCCTCTCGGACACCGCCGTCTCGGCGGCCCGTGCCCAGGTCACGCAGTTGTACGGCGCGAACTACCTGCCGGACAAGCCGCGCACGTACGCCGGGAAGGTCAAGAACGCGCAGGAGGCGCACGAGGCGATCCGCCCCTCCGGCGACCGCTTCCGCACCCCCGCCGAGACCGGCCTCACCGGCGACCAGTTCCGCCTCTACGAGCTGATCTGGAAGCGGACCGTCGCCTCCCAGATGAAGGACGCCACCGGGAACTCGGTCACCGTCAAGATCGGCGGCCGGGCGAGCGACGGCCGGGACGCCGAGTTCTCCGCGTCCGGCAAGACGATCACCTTCCACGGCTTCATGAAGGCGTACGTCGAGGGCGCCGACGACCCGAACGCCGAGCTGGACGACCGCGAGCGCCGGCTGCCGCAGGTGGCCGAGGGCGACGCGCTCTTGGCCGACGAGATCACCGTCGACGGCCACGCGACCAAGCCCCCGGCCCGCTACACCGAGGCGTCGCTGGTCAAGGAGCTGGAAGAGCGCGAGATCGGCCGCCCGTCGACGTACGCCTCGATCATCGGGACGATCCTCGACCGCGGCTACGTGTTCAAGAAGGGCACGGCCCTGGTGCCGTCGTTCCTGTCGTTCGCCGTCGTCAACCTGCTGGAGAAGCACTTCGGCCGGCTCGTCGACTACGACTTCACCGCCCGCATGGAGGACGACCTCGACCGCATCGCCCGCGGTGAGGCCCAGTCCGTGCCGTGGCTGAAGCGGTTCTACTTCGGTACGCAGGACGGCGGCGACGTCTCCGGCGCCGGGGCGGCCTCCGACGCGGGCAACGGCGACGGCGACCACCTCGGCGGGCTCAAGGAGCTCGTCACCGACCTCGGCGCGATCGACGCCCGGGAGATCTCGTCGTTCCCGGTCGGCAACGACATCAAGCTGCGCGTCGGCCGCTACGGCCCGTACATCGAGCGCGGCGAGAAGGACTCCGAGGGCCACCAGCGCGCGGACGTCCCCGAGGACCTGGCGCCCGACGAGCTGTCCGTCGAGTACGCGGAGGAGCTGCTGGCCAAGCCCAGCGGCGACTTCGAACTCGGCGCGGACCCCGTCAGCGGCAACCAGATCATCGCCAAGGACGGCCGCTACGGCCCGTACGTCACCGAGGTGCTGCCCGAGGGCACGCCGAAGACCGGCAAGAACGCGGTGAAGCCGCGGACCGCCTCGCTCTTCAAGTCGATGTCGCTGGACACGGTCACGCTGGCCGACGCGCTGAAGCTCATGTCGCTGCCGCGCGTCGTCGGCGAGGACGCCGAGGGCGTGGAGATCACCGCGCAGAACGGCCGCTACGGCCCGTACCTGAAGAAGGGCACGGACTCCCGGTCGCTCACCTCCGAGGACCAGATCTTCGACATCACCCTCGAAGAGGCCCTGGCGATCTACGCCCAGCCCAAGCAGCGCGGGCGGGCCGCCGCCAAGCCGCCGCTGAAGGAACTGGGCACGGACCCGGTGAGCGGCGCCCCGGTCGTCGTCAAGGACGGGCGCTTCGGCGCATACGTCACCGACGGCGAGACGAACGCGACGCTGCGCACCGGCGACAGCGTCGAGGACATCACGCCGGAGCGCGGCTACGAGCTGCTGGCCGAGAAGCGCGCCAAGGGCCCCGCCAAGAAGAAGACGGCGAAGAAGGCTCCCGCGAAGAAGACGGCGGCGAAGAAGACCGCGGTCAAGAAGACGACCGCCGCGAAGAAGACGACCGCCAAGAAGACGGCGGCCAAGAAGACGGCCACGGCCGCGAAGAAGACGGCCGCCGCGAAGGCCACGTCCACCGAGGAGTGATTCCGGGGGCCGGAATCCGGGCCTCCGTGTGCGGGCCGGGACAGGACGGTCCCGTCCCGCACGGCCCGCCCGGCGCGGTGCCGCCGTGCCGGGGCGGCGGGCGTATGTTCGGACGCGGACTCCGGGCACCGGTCCGGTCCCGATAGGCTGGGCGGATGACGCGAGCCGAGCAGCCAACGGTCGTGAGCCCCACCTCCGACACACTTGCCGCAGACTCACGCGAGCGCGCCGTACGTGCCCTGTTGCGTGTTCCCCCGCTGAAGCGGTTGTGGAGCGCCCAGCTCGTCGGCAGTACGGGCGACGCGCTCGCCCTGCTGGTGCTGGTGTTGCTGTCGCTCCAGGCGGCGGTCGTCGAGGGCTCCTTCGGATCCGGTTACCGCGGGGCGGCCTTCGCCGTCGCCGCCGTTTTCGGGGTCCGGATTCTCTCCACCCTGCTCTTCGGAGCCGTACTCCTGGGCCCCCTCACCGCCCTCACGGGACCCGGCGGAGCGCTCGACCGGCGCTGGGTGATGATCGGCTCCGACGGGCTGAGGCTCGCCCTGCTGGTCGTCGCCCCGCTGTGGATCGACTGGATGCCCGACAAGGCGCTCATGATGATCCTCATCACCGTCTTCCTCACGGGGACCGGTGAGCGCCTGTGGACGGTGGCGAAGGAGAGCGCCGCGCCCGCGCTGCTGCCCGCCCCGCCGATCGAGGGCGCGGCGGTGCGCCCGCTGCCCGACCACCTCGACGCGCTGCGCCGGCTCTCGCTGCGGACCGACTTCGCCGCCGTTCCGGCCGCGGCCGTGGTGCTGCTGGTCGCCGGCCTCATCGGCGATCTGCTCGGATCCGGGCTGGACTGGTTCTCGTTCCACCAGGCGGCGCTGGGGTCGTACGTCGCGGCCGGGCTGTTCTCGGCCTCGCTGTCGACCGTGTACTTCCTGGAGTTCCCCGGTACGCCGACGCCCCGGCCCCGCTCTCCCCTGGAGGGGCTGCGCCGGCCGTCCGCGTCCGGTACGCCCGACCGGGGCCGCACCGGTGCGGTGCCGCTCGTCGTCGGGACCTGCGCGGCCGTCGCCGGGGCCATCGCGGCCGCGGCCGCCGTCGCCGTCCTGCACGCCGTCGACCTGGGCGGCGGCCCGGCCACCCTCGCGCTGCTGATCCTCGCCCTGACCGGCGGCACCGGCGTCGGCATCCGCACCGCCCAGAAGGTGCTGCCGACCCTGTCGCGCCGCCGCCTGCTCTCGCTGGCCACCGCCGTCACGGGCATCGCACTGCTGGTGATGGGGCTGGTCCCGGACACGACGACCGTCGTCCTGATCGCCGTACTCGCCGGATACGCGGCGGGCGTCGCCGCGAACACCGGCCATGTGCTCATCGACCAGGAGACCGAGGAGTCCCGCAGGGCCCGGACCGCCGACCACCTCCAGGCCGTCGTCCGGGTCCTGATCGGGCTCGGCGCGGTCGGCGGCCCGCTGGTGGCCGCCGCCATCGGCACCCACCGGCTGACCATGGGCGACTTCGTCTTCGCCCACGGCGGCGCGGCCTTCACCCTGATGCTGATCGGCGCCCTGCTGCTGCCGGTCGCCGTGATCGTCCTCGCCCGGACGGACGACCGGGCCGGCGTTCCGCTCCGCCGTGAGCTGCGCGAGGCGCTGCGCGGCGGCGACCCGGCGGTCGCCCCCGCCCCGACCGGCTTCTTCCTCGCCCTGGAGGGCGGCGACGGCGCCGGCAAGTCCACCCAGGTCGAAGCGCTCGCCGCCTGGATCCGCGCCAAGGGGCACGAGGTCGTCGTCACCCGCGAGCCCGGGGCGACCCCCGTCGGCAAGCGGCTGCGCTCGATCCTGCTCGACGTGTCGTCGGCGGGGCTCTCCAACCGCGCCGAGGCGCTGCTGTACGCGGCCGACCGGGCCGAGCACGTCGACTCGGTGGTGCGTCCGGCGCTGGAGCGGGGCGCGGTCGTCATCTCCGACCGGTACATCGACTCCTCCGTCGCCTACCAGGGCGCCGGCCGCGATCTGGCGCCGACCGAGATCGCCCGGATCTCGCGCTGGGCCACGGACGGGCTCGTCCCGCATCTGACCGTGCTGCTGGACGTCGACCCGGAGACCGCGCGGGAACGGTTCACCGAGGCGCCCGACCGGCTGGAGTCCGAGCCGCCCGAGTTCCACGCCCGCGTGCGCTCCGGCTTCCTGACGCTGGCCGCCGCGGACCCGCTGCGCTATCTGGTGGTGGACGCGGGCCAGGAGCCCGAGGCGATCACCACCGTCGTACGGCACCGGCTCGACCAGGTCCTGCCCCTCTCCGAGGCCGAGATCAAGGCCCGCGAGGAGGCCCGCAGGGCGGCCGAGGAGGAGGCCAGGCGCAAGGCCGAGGAAGAGGCCGCGCGCAAGGCCGAGGAGGAGCGGCTGGAGCGCGAGCGCCAGGAGCAGCTGGCCAAGCTCCGCGCCGAGGAGGAGGCCCGCAAGGCCGCCGAGGAGGAAGAGGCCCGCAGGCGCGAGGCCGAACGCCAGGCGGAGGAGGCCCGTCGCCAGGCCGAGGAGGCCCGCCGTCTCGCCGAGGAGGAGCGGGCCAGGCTCGCGGCCGAGGAGGCGGCCCGCGAGGCCGAACAGGCCCGGCTGCGCCGCCAGGCCGAGGAGGAGGCCCGGCTCCGCAAGGAGGCCGAGGCCAAGCGGCTGGAGAAGCAGCGCAAGGCGGAGGAGGCTCTGCTGAGGGCGGAGGCCGCCCGCCGTCAGGCCGAGGCGGAGGCCGCCGCGGCGGCCGAGACCGCCCGTCTCCAGGCGGAGGCGGACGCGCAGGCGGCTGCCGCCGCTGAGAGGGCCCGCGCGCGTGCGGAGTCCGAGCGGGTGGAGGCCGAGCGTGCGGAGTCCGCGCGTGCGGAGTCCGAGCGTGCGGCGGAGACTTCCCGTTCTTCGGGGCGGGCCGCGTCGTCGTCGGAGTCGTCCGGGGCGGCGGGATCGTCCGGGGCGGCGGGGGCAGCGGGGGCTGGTGGATCGTCCGGGGCGTCCGGGGCGTCTGGTACGTCCGGCGCGTCCGTTCCGGACAACGAGGTGACGGTTCCGACGCCGATCGTCGATCCGGATGCCGCCCGTCGGGACACGGGTGCGCGGGGCGGTGAGGACGACCGGGACGGTACGGCCGGCTCGGACCCCCTGAAGCAGAACACCGTCGGACCGAACGAGGTCACCCAGCCGGTGCCCTCGCCG
Organism: Streptomyces sp. NPDC001515; assembly: GCF_053597115.1. Lineage (NCBI taxonomy): Bacteria > Bacillati > Actinomycetota > Actinomycetes > Kitasatosporales > Streptomycetaceae > Streptomyces > Streptomyces sp. NPDC001515. Next base: position 106,827 of record NZ_JBSFHN010000027.1, on the reverse strand, counting down.
GGGAGCGGGTCGTCGGCGTCCTCGTCGATGGGCCGGGGCGCGTCGTCGGCGGCCGGCCGGTCCTCCGACGAGGACGAGACGACGATGATCCCCCGGATCTCCGACTCCTCCACGCACCCCGGTGCGGCGGACGAGACGGCGGTGCTTCCGCAGGTCCGCGAGCCGGGCCGGGGCCCCGTACGGGACAGCGACCCCGCCGACCGGGTGCCGCGCGGCATCTTCCGGGACGAGCGCCCGGCGTCCTCCGCGGCGGAGAGCGAGAACGAGCGGACCCGGGAACTGCCGCAGATCACCGACCCGGAGGCGGACCCGCACGCGGACCGGGACCGGCGCGGTTCGTCCCGTCGGCCGCGTCGCCCCCGCCCCGACTGGGCGGAGGAGACCCCGCTCGACGATCTCCCCTCCCTGGCGGACGAACTGCTCGGCGACCACGACGACGACGGTCCCGGGCCGACGGGCCGGGGCCGCCGCAGGCGCTGACGGACGGCCGGACGGCCGGGGCGGTGCTCGTGACCGCGCCCTCGTCCGGTCGGGACGGCCCTCTCCCGCCGTGCGGCGGTGGGGGCCGTTCGCCGTTCACGCGTCGGGTGAGGAACGGCAGTCGGCCGTACGCCGTTCGGTGGGGCGGGCGCGAAAGGCGGCCGGCAGCCGTGCGCCGTTCGGCGTGGTGGGTGCGAAAGGCGGCCGACAGCCGTGCACCGTTCAACAGGGTGGACGCGGAGGACGCGGAGGATCAAGGGGGCCGGCGGGCGGCCGGACCGGACTGTCCGACCCGTCCGCCACAATGGAAGCCGGACCGACGAACGACGTCACGGCGGCAGCCGGGGCGCGAACCACCGCGGGTGACGCGGCCGTTTCAGGCGGCGGCGTGCCCGCACACCACGGGAGGGCGGTGACCCATGTCCGTATGGGACGACCTGGTCGGCCAGGACCGCGTGCAGGAGCAGCTCGGCGCCGCCGCCCGGGACGCCGATGTGCTGGTGAGCGCCCAGTCGTCGGGCGATCCGGTGCCGCCCGGCTCGAAGATGACCCATGCCTGGCTGTTCACCGGCCCGCCGGGCTCGGGCAGGTCCACGGCGGCCCGTGCCTTCGCCGCCGCGTTGCAGTGCACGAGCCCGGACCGGGCGCTGGGCGGTGCGCCGGGCTGCGGCTTCTGCGACGGCTGCCACACGAGCCTCATCGGTACGCACGCCGACGTCGACGTGGTCCGCACGGACCTGCTCTCCATCGGGGTGAAGGAGACCCGCGACCTGGTGCGCCGCGCCCAGCTCTCCCCGGCCGTGGGCCGTTGGCAGGTCATTGTCATCGAGGACGCCGACCGGCTCACCGAGGGTGCGGGCAACGTGCTGCTGAAGGCGGTGGAGGAGCCCGCTCCGCGCACGGTCTGGCTGCTCTGCGCGCCCTCGCTGGAGGACGTGCTGCCCACGATCCGGTCGCGCTGCCGCCACCTCAGCCTGCGTACGCCGTCGGTCGAGGCCGTGGCCGACGTCCTGGTCCGGCGCGACGGCATCGAGCCCGAGCGCGCGGCCGCCGCCGCCCGCGCCACGCAGGGGCACATCGGCAGGGCCCGCCGCCTGGCCACCGACGAGGGGGCGCGCGCCCGCAGAGCGGCCGTCCTGAAGCTGCCGCTGCGCGTCGAGGACATCGGGGGCTGCCTCAAGGCGGCGCAGGAGCTGATCGACACCGCCAACGAGGAGGCGAAGCAGGCATCGGAGGAGACCGACGCCAAGGAGACCGAGGATCTGAAGGCGGCGCTCGGCGCGGCGGCCGGGGGGCGGATGCCCCGGGGCACGGCAGGCGTGATGAAGGAGCTGGAGGACCGGCAGAAGCGCCGCAAGACGCGTACGCAGCGCGACAGCCTCGACCTGGCGCTCACCGAACTGACGGGCTTCTACCGCGATGTGCTGGCCCTGCAGCTCGGCTCCCGGATCGCCATCGCCAACGCCGACGCGCAGGACGCCCTGGACCGGATCGTCCGTTCGTCCACGCCCGAGCGCACCCTGCGCCGGATAGAGGCGGTGGGCGCCTGCCGCAAGGCCCTCGACCGGAACGTGGCACCGCTGCTCGCGGTGGAGGCGATGACGATGGCCCTGCGCGCCGGCTGAGGACGGCCGGGCACCCTCTTTCCGTAGCGTTCCGTAGAACGCTGGGCGGCCCCTTCGACAGTTCTTTCCGCAGCACAGGAAGCTCTTTCCGCAGCACAGGGCTACGGGCCGACGAGTCGGCGGGCAGCGCTGAACCACTATCACCCGAAAGAGTAGGGAATCGGGCGAGCCGTCGCCGGGCGGTTACGCTCCGGAGATGCACACCAGGCGCCCGCTCCATACCCTCGCACTCGCCCTCGGCACCGCCGGCCTCCTCGTCTCCGGTTGCAGCGGCGGCAGCTCGACGACGGGTTCCCCGTCCCCGGCGCGGGCGGGCTCGGCGTCCCCCTCGGCCGTACCGGAAGCGCTCGAACCGTTCTACGCCCAGCATCTGAGCTGGCGCGACTGCGGTGTCCCCGGCTTCCAGTGCACGACGATGAAGGCGCCCCTCGACTACGCGAAGCCCGAGGGCGACTCCATCAAGCTCGCGGTCTCCCGCAAGAAGGCCACCGGTCCGGGCAAGCGCATCGGCTCGCTCCTGGTGAACCCGGGGGGCCCCGGGGGGTCCGCGATCGGCTATCTCCAGGGGTACGCGGCGATCGGATACCCGGCACCGGTCCGCGCCCGCTACGACATGGTGGCCATCGACCCGCGCGGCGTGGCGCGCAGCGAACCCGTGGAATGCCTCACGGGCCCGCAGATGGACGCCTACACCCAGGTCGACCAGACACCGGACGACCGGGCGGAGATCGCGAAGCTGAGCGGTGCCTTCGAGACATTCGCCACGGGCTGCGAGAAGCGTTCGGGAGAGATCCTGCCGCACGTCTCGACCGTCGAGACGGCCCGCGACATGGACATGCTGCGCGCCCTGCTGGGGGACGAGCGGCTGCACTACGTCGGGGCCTCGTACGGGACGTTCCTGGGCGCGACCTACGCCGAACTGTTCCCCGGCCGGGTCGGGCGGCTCGTCCTCGACGGGGCGATGGACCCCTCGCTCCCGTCGGTCGAGATGAACCGCGACCAGACCGCGGGGTTCGAGACCGCGTTCACCGCCTTCGCGGAGGACTGCGTCAAGAAGAAGGACTGCCCCCTCGGCACCGGTTCGGCCGACGACGCGGCGGACCGGCTGAAGGGGCTCTTCGCGGACCTGGACGCCCGGCCGATCCCCACGGGCGACTCCCGCAAGCTCGGCGAGTCCCTCGCGACCACGGGCGTCATCGCCGCCATGTACGACGAGACGGCCTGGCCCCAGCTCCGCGAGGCGCTCACCGGCGCCGAGCACGGCGACGGCTCCGGCCTGCTCTCCCTGGCCGACAGCTACTACGAGCGCGAGCCCAGCGGCAGGTACACCAACCTCATGTACGCCAACGCCGCCGTGAACTGCCTCGACCTCCCGCCCGCCTTCACCTCCCCCGAGGCCGTCACCCGCGCCCTCCCCACCTTCGAGAAGGCATCCCCGGTCTTCGGCAGGGGCTTCGCCTGGGCCGCCCTGAACTGCGCCCACTGGCCCGTCCCGCCCACCGGCACCGCCCACCGCATCACCGCCGACGGCGCCGCCCCCATCGTCGTCGTGGGCACCACCCGCGACCCGGCCACCCCGTACAAGTGGGCCCAGTCCCTCGCCGGCCAGCTCTCCTCCGGCACCCTCCTCACCTACGAGGGCGACGGCCACACCGCCTACGGCCGCGGCAGCGACTGCGTCGACACCGCCATCAACACCTACCTCCTCGACGGCACCCCGCCCGCCCCCGGCAAGAAGTGCACCTGACCCCGCCCACCCCGTGACCAGCCCGAACGCCCCCGAACCGGCCTGGTGCGGAGCACCCCCGGAAACTGTGTACACTTGGCGACGCTGCTGATCGCACCATGGTGCGACAGGGCGTGCCGCCTTAGCTCAGTTGGCCAGAGCAACGCACTCGTAATGCGTAGGTCTCGGGTTCGAATCCCGAAGGCGGCTCCATTGAAACCCCAGGTCAGGCTTCTGACCTGGGGTTTTTGTGTGGGGTGATCGGGGTGTCCCGGCATGTCGGGGATAAGTGGCCTTTGCATCGTCATGCGGGTCGGTTTCGGCCGGTCGGGGATTCGCCGGCATACGGGGTACATATCCTGCCCAGCGGTCGTAGCCTGAGCCGACGGAGGGCGCAACGTCCCTACCGGGTAAGCCTGTTGGCCTGCACGCGCTGCTGCGCGGGGCGGGCCGGGGCGTGGGGGAGAGGTGGGGCATGGCGTCCATCCCTGAGATGTATACGCGTGAGATGCACAGGAATGTCGAGTACCTGGCGTGCTGGCTGCCGTCGACCCGTGTGGCGCTGGGGGACGTGGGGGTGCTGGAGGGGCATCGGTTCAGGAGGGTGACGAGCCTGGCGGAGCTGGGGATCGCGTTTGCCAGGGACGAGGACAGTCCGGTGGCCGACATCAACTACGCGTCGGCGGACTGTGTCGCGGTGGATACGGGGGCGCGTCTCGGGTCGTCCGCGGCGGACGCACTGTGCGATGTGTCGGTCACCTTCGCCCGGGACGGTGCCACGTTGTTCCAGGCGGCGGGGTGTGTGCAGGAGGCCGTGGGGAGTCTTGCGGCGCTGGAGTCCGCGCTGCGTGCGCGGCACGAGAGCGGGGACTGGCGGCTGGAGCACGTGGTGGTGACCGAGGTGGTGCGGACGGGGCCCACGGTGATCCTGGTCGCCGAGCGGAAAGGGGCCCGGCTGGATCTTCGGGTCAGTACGGCCGCTCTGACCAGCCCGCTGCCGTTCGCCGGCGCCGCGGCGAGGTGCGAGGTCGCCCGTCGGCAGGGGATCGCTGCGGAGGTCGTGGTTCCGGACGGTGCGACGCCGCTGTTCAACGCGGTGCAGCTGCGCAAACGGCCGTTGCGTGGGTACGACCTGGTCTTCCGCGACGACGACGACGAGCTTGCCGGGGGCGGGGAGGCGGACGGGTGGGACGAGCCGGATGAGACCGAGCTGGTCCGCGTGACCTGGGCCGATCCGGGGCCGGAGCGGGACGGTTCCGGGGTGGCCGAGGGCGTCTGAGCGGCCTTCCGAGAGTGGCCCGCGAGCCGTGGCCCGTGGCCCGTGAGCCGTATCAGTCGTGCGAGTCGTACCAGCCGTGTCAGTCGGTCCAGTCAAGAAGAGGCAGCGGTGAGGCATGAGCCGTACCAGCGCATCGACAGCCGGTGAGCCGTGAGCCGTGACGCCGAGGGCGCGGACGCCGTACCCCGTACAGCCGCGCTGCGCAGGTGTGTCGAGACGGCGCGGGTGCTGGCGCGTGACGACGGGGGTCCGGTCGAGGTTCGGCATCTGTTCTTCGCGGTGGCCTGCGACGGGGCCGCCGACACCCGGGCCCGGCTGGTGATGAGGGCGACCGCGTGGCACCACTTCCTCAGCGACGAGGCGTATCGGGCGGTGGGAGAGGCCGGTGCCGGGGCGCGGGCGGGGGCGGTGCCGTTCGGGCCGGGGGCCGTCGCGGTGCTCGCCCGGCTGCCGTACTGGGCGGGGCGGACCGGTGACGACACCGCCGACACCGCGCATCTGCTCATGGCGTGTCTGGAGGCCGGTGGCGGTGACCAGGAGACGAGGGAGACCGTGCGCTCGATGGGGCTGAGCGTACGGGTCGCCGTGTCGCAGGCCATGACGGTGCGGCGGGACGTCGCGGCGGACGACCGCCAGACGAACCAGCGCGGGCCGATCCTCTCGCGCCGCCGGAGCGGCCGGCCGGCGCCGTACCACTTCCAGGCGCCGCACCGCGCGATCGGGCCGCGCAAAGGACGGCACATCAGCCGGCGGTCCCAGATGACCAGCACGGCGCACCTCTCCTCGCATGTGCAGGCCCATCTGCTGCGCCTGCACCTCGCGGTGGCGTGGTGGCACCAGCTCGGCATCTTCGCCGCGCTGGCCGTGCTGGTCTGGGCCGTGTGGGCGGTGACGTGGTGGTCGGCGCTGTGGCTGGTCAGCCTGTCGGTGCGCCGCCATCAGGCCGTCCCGGCGGTTCGCCTGGGCATCGATGCCGTGCTCGTGGCGGTCTCCGTGGTGCTGGGCATTCCCTGGCCCCTGGTCGGGGCGGCGCTGGTGTGCCGTCTCGTAGATCTGCCGGACGGCCGTCTGGCGCTGCTCCAGATCCGGGGGGACGTCGGCGATCCGCTGCTGACGGAGGGGGACCTCCAGGCCGACCGCAGGGCGGACCGCCGCGCGGCCGGCGCCTACCGTCTGCTGAAGATCCGGCGGGAGCTGACGCCCGAATGAACCTCTCGTCCTTCGACCCGTTCCGTGACGACGCCGTCGACGCGCTGCCCGGCTGGCTGGCCGGGCGCAACCGGGGCGACGACGAGGACGTCGTCGAGTACGCGCTGCCGCTGTGCGTCCTGTTCGGGCGCGGGCAGGGCATCGGCACCCGGGCGCGGCTGCTGGCGCGGGCCGTTCGCTCCTGGCGGTTCATCCGCCGGGGCCGGTCGCGGGAGTCCCGGATCGGGCTCCACGCGTGCGACCTCCACACGGTCCGCGACCGCGTGCTGTGGTGGCGGGCGCTCGCCGTCCGGTGTGCGGTCGTGGGGGTGGCGGTGGGGGCCTGTCTGCTGGTCGCGGACCCCGGCTGGGCGGTTCTCTGGTTCGCGGCCGGCGCGTGGGGCGTGCTGGGGTGGCGCAGGGGCCTGGCCGCCGCGCTGTTCGTCGCGCTCTGCGTCTGGGCCGGCCGGCAGCGGCCGGAGCTGCTGGTGCCCGCGGCGGGCGTCGCCGCCCTCGTCTTCCAGGCCCGCCTGATCCTGTCGGTCCAGGAGGTGGGGCTGGTGGCGAGGACGTCTTCCGGTAATCCCGCCGGATTTCTCGGGCGGTGGTTCCTTCTCCGCGCCCTCTGGGACCCCGGAGCGGCCTCCGTCGTCCTGGCCGTGGACAAGGCGACCGGCGACGACCGGGCCCGGACCGCCTGCTTCACCGACGGCGCGCCCGGCCCCGTACCGGACCGGCTGCGCCCGGTCCTCGTGCAGTGCCGGGCCCTCGCAGCCCTGGCCGGTCTGGAGTTCCGGACGGCGATGGTGCTGTCCGAGGAGGCCCGTGCCCTGGCCGGCCGGGACGGCGCCCCGCCCGGCATCCGGGGCTGGTGTGCGCTGCAGGCGGGCGACGTCCTGTTCGCGGCGGGTCAGCCGGCCGCGGCCGAGGTGCGCTGGCGGGAGGCCCTGGACCTGCTGAGGGCCGCGCCGCGCTGCCGCTACTGGGCGGCCGAGGCCGAACTGCGGATGATCGAGGCGCTCACCGCCGACCTCTCCGACGCCGCCCGGTGCGTCGACGGTCTGCGCATCCTGTGCCGCACCCGGCACACCGCGATCCGCACGAACGACATGCTGCTCCTCTCCAGGACCGAGCGGTATCTGCTGCGTCTGATGCACGAGGCGGGCAACACCGTCGGCGTGGTGGAGCAGTTGGCCGACCAGCACGACCGGACCGGGGGCAAACCGTCCCACGAGGCATCCGTCGCCGAACACGCGGCGGAAATCCTGCTGTTGGCCACCCTCTACCTCGACATCATCGAGAACCCCGACCGCTACCCGGACACCCTGCGCGTCGACGAGGACGGACAGCACGAACGCTACGTCTACGCCGCCTCGTTGATGGACAACGTGCTGAGCCAGCTCAGCAGGTCCAGGACCCCCCACCTCCAGGCCCAGGCCCACGCGGTGCTGGCGTACATCCAGCGCGCCGTCGGCATGCGCGAGGAAGCGCTGGGCAACGTGCTCGAAAGCCTCCACGCCGTCCAGCACATCCGCTACCAACTGCCCACCACCCGGTGGCGCGCGCACTGGATCGCCGCCCACGCACACGTCTACGCCCTCGCGCTCGACCTCGCCGTGGACGACCCGGCCCTCGTCGCGGAGTTGCTGGAAGCGGTGCGCTCCCAGTCCGTTCCCGTCGAGTCGGACGCCTCCGGTGCCCGGCTGCGGGCCGTGCTCGACGCGCTGGCTTCGAGTACGGGGCTGCCGCCCGGGGCCGGGGAGGCGCCGGAGGACGGGCCGGGCGACGACCGCCGCCGCACCGACCCGCTGCTGACCGACCGCACCGTCCTCGTGGGGCAGGCGTCCTGGGTCGGCGGCGAGGCGGCGAACGCCGTCGACCTCGACGGCGAACTCGACCTGATGGCCCCGGGCGGGTGGTACTGGAGCTACGCGCGGGCCGGGGAGTGGATCTACCACGCGGTCCGCACGCCTTCCGGCGACTGGCACGCCGAACGGCGCCCCCACGACCGGTTCGCCGACGCGTTCAAGGATCTCCTCCTCCACCTGCCCGTCGCCGTGCCGGGCGCGCCGCCGGCCGGGCGCAGGCTCCGGGGCAGCGCGTTCGCCGCCACCGGCTCCGACGACCCGGTCCGGGGGTATGCGACGGCCGGCCAGGTGTGGGCGCGGATCTTCGACGCACTGGGCGCGGCGCTGATCCCCGCCGTGCTCAGGGACGCGCTGGCCGCCACCCGCGCCCCGGTTCCGCTGGCCCTCGCCCCGACGGGGGCGCTGGCCCTCGTACCGGTGTGCGCGCTGCCCGTCACCCCGGGGCGCGATGTCGTGGACGTCGCACAGCTCACCTATCTGCCCTCGATCGCCCTGCTCTCCCAGCGGCGGCGGCTCACGGTCCGGGAGGGCGGCGACCCGGCTCCCGGCACCGGGGCGGCGCCCTCGCGCGTCCTCTCCGTCCTCGCCCCGCACGCCACGGCCGACCCGAGCACGCACGACCTGAAGCACGCGATGGCCGGAGTGCCCACGGACAGCCAACCGGCGCCCCGCCCCCTCACCAAGGGGGGATTCGCCGGGTTCCTGGCGCGCCACGGCACCGACGACACCGTGCTCCACCTGGCCGGCCATGTCGTCCGGCCGGACCGGGAGGACCCGGGAGGCACCGGTTTCCGGTTCGCCGACGGGCCCCTGTCCCTGCACGACTTCTACCGCACCGACGACACCGGCGCCCCGCTCCACTCCCTGCCCGACCGCGTCGTGCTCGCCGCCTGCGCGAGCCTCGGCCTCTACGGCCGCCCGGAGCACGGCTACGCGCCCTCGCTGCTCGACACCCCCGAGTGGCTCGGCCTGGGGGCGGCGGTCGTCCACGGCGGTGCCCGGCACGTCTACTGCACGCTGTTCCCCGTGCCCGACGCCGCGCACACGACCCGTGTCGACCTGGCGCTCGTCGACGCCCTGCGCGCTCACGCGGAACCCGCCGAGGCCCTGCGCGCGGTCCAGCGCGCGGAGGTGGGGCGCTGGCGCGACGGCCGAGGCGCGTTGCCACTCGCCTTCCTCGCGTACGCGTACGTCGGACTCGGCGCCGCCCCCGGCCGGGAACCGGCCGCACCACCGCCCGTCTCCGAGCGCCCGGCGTACGTCTCGCTCCCCGCCGCCCGCGCTCCGGAGCGGTCCCGGCCCGGGGCGGAGCCGGCGGTCCGCCCCCGCGCCGAGACCCGGACCGCGTACGAACCGTTCATGATGATGTCCCGGCACACCCCTGACGGCGCGGGCCTCTCCGACCGCCTGCACCCCCGCTTCGGCCGGAACGGCCGGCTCCTGTTCACCCCGTACGACGGAGAGCCGGCCGCCCCCGTCGCGGTCCGCGTGGCGGTGTGGAAGAAGGAGCGGCTCCGACTCAGCGCCCTGAGCATGAGCACCGAGACCGCATGGCGGGTGCGCGGGGCCGGTCTCCACCTCACGGACGCCCGTCTGGTCCTGGTCGTCGACGAGCCGGACTCCCGGGGCCGGACGCTCGCCGGACACATCCGGTACCCGTGGATCACCACCGTGGCGTACCGCCCCAAGCAGAGCTTCCTCAACGACTGCGAGCTGGTCGTCGTGTGCCAGCAGGACAGCGACCCCGACACCGTCGAGTTCTCCCGGCTCACCCTCGTCCTGCCCCCGGAGGCCGACAGCGCGGACCTGGCCCGCCGGCTCGTCCGGCGCCTGGCCCGCCACCACCTGGACCACGGCGGAGTCCCGGCCGTCACCCGCCCCCGCTTCGAAGCCCTCCTCGACCCGCCGCGCCTGCCGCTCCCGGAGAAGGGCGGCCACGCGTCGTACTACCTCCCCGCGTTCAAGAACTATCCCGAGGGCGTCGAATACCTCGACGGCCGGCCGGCCGCAGGGACCTGGCTCGGGCCCGGTCTGAACGCCGGAGAGTGAATCCGCCCACCGGGCCGCCCACCGGGCCGCGCGCGGGGTCCCGCTCAGCTGTTGTCCCGATCAGCTGTTGTCCTGCTCAGCTGTTGTCCCGATCAGCTGTTGTCCCGCTCAGCCCTTGTCCCGATCAGCCCTTCGGCTCGGACAGGACGCAGAACTCGTTGCCCTCCGGATCGAAGAGGGTCACCCAGCTCTGCCCTTCCTCCGCCGGGGCGGCGCGCCGGGCTCCGAGGGCGATCAGCCGGGCGACCTCGGCCTCGTGGTCGTCGGGGCGGAAGTCGGGGTGGAGCCGGTTCTTCGCCGTCTTGCCCTCGGGGACGGGGACGAAGAGCAGACCCGGCAGCCGGTCCGGTGCGGGCCGGATCTCCACGATCTCCTCGGTTTCGTCGACCACGACCCAGCCGAGGGCCTCGGCCCACCACCGCCCGAGGGCGATGGGGTCGGAGGAGTCGACGATGATCTGTTCCCATTCGAGTGCCATGGGCGGAGCATAGACAGCCTGTTCACCGGGCAGGGCGCGGGCCTTGCGGTCATGCGGGCGGCCCCGGCGGACCGCGGACCGAACAGCCTACGCGGCGCCGCCGTTGCTCTTCAGGAGCTGGCCGTTGACCCACTGGCCCTGGGGTGAGCAGAGGAAATCCACCAGGTGCGCGGTGTCCTGCGGGGTGCCCAGGCGGCCCAGGGGGGTTTCGCGGGCGAGGTGCCCGGCGAGTTCCTCCGACATCCAACCGGTGTCCACGGGCCCGGGGTTGATGACGTTGGACGTGATGCCCAGGTGGGCGAGTTCGCGGGCGGCGGCCAGGGTGATGCGGTCCAGGGCGCCCTTGCTGGCGCCGTAGGGCAGATTGCCGACCGTGTGGTCGCTGGTGAGGGCGATGATGCGGCCCGTGCCGGCGGCCGCGCGGAAGCGGAGGCCGTACTCCCGGATCAGCAGCCAGGAGGCGCGGGCGTTCACCGCGAAGTGCCGGTCGAAGCTCTCGACGGAGGTGTCGAGGAGGCCCGAGTCGACCGATTCCGCATGGCTCAGGATCAGCGCGGTCACCGGTCCGATCCGGCGTTCGGCCTCGTCGAAGACGCGGGCCGGGGCGTCGGGGTCGGCCAGGTCCGCCTCGATGGCGGCCGTGCGGGCGCCCCGCTCGGCGAGCGCGGCCTCGATCGCCCCGGTGGCGCCCTGTTCCACGCCCCAGGGCATGCGCTTGTCGTACGGGGTCCAGCAGGTGAAGGCGATGTCCCAGCCGGAGGCGGCCAGTTGCCGGGCGATGCCCGCGCCGATCCCGATGGTGCGACCCACTCCGGTGATCAGCGCGAGCGGGCGGGCCGGCCCCGTCTCGGACGGGGACGCGGACGGGGTGCTGTGCTGTTCGGGTGAGGTCACAGGGCGGAATCCTGCGGTACGGGCGTGCGCCCCGGCAAGGACTTTTCCCGCCGTCGGCGCAGGAGCGCCGTACGCGCCCCGAGCAGCGCGGGCACCGCGCCGTAGACCACCGTCGGGACGACCACCCCGGTGATCACCAGAGTGCGCAGTGCCGTCGGCAGGCCCGTGAGGTACGGACCGAGCGTCTGCTGCACGACGGACAGGGCCGCGAAGACCGCCGCCCAGGTGAACAGCGCCCGCAGATGCAACGAGGGCGGTGCGGCGGCCGGTTCGGGCGTCCGGACGGGGGCGGGCGCCGAGGTGGGTGCTGAGGTGCGCGCTGAGGCGGTGGTCGGCATGGGGTCCCCTCCTGGGTGGCTGCGTCGGCGCCCCACTGTTCCAACCAACTGGTTGGATATCAACCATCCAGTTGGTTGGTATGGGCGGCGGCCCGTTCTACGCTGGGGCCATGACCTCGGACACCAAGCGCACCAAGGAACGGCTGCTCGCCGCCGCCACGGAGGAATTCGCCGCTCACGGCATCGCCGGCGCGCGCGTCGACCGCATCGCCGAGCGGGCCGGGGCCAACAAGGAGCGGATCTACGGCTACTTCGGCAACAAGCAGAAGCTCTTCGACGCCGTCGTCGGCGGCGCGCTCGACGAGCTGGCCGAGGCCGTGCCCCTCGCTCCGGGCGACGATCCCGCCGAGTACGTGGGCCGGGTGTACGACTTCCACCGCGCCCACCCGGTCCTCGTGCGGCTCTTCCTCTGGGAGGGGCTGCACCACCGGGAGGGCGTGCTCCCCGCCGAGGACCGGCGGCGCGGTCACTACGAGGAGAAGATCGCCGCTCTCGCCGAGACCTTCGGGAGCGAGGCGTCCCCGAGGGTCGCGGCCTGTCTGATGAGCATGATCGGGCTGGCCGCCTGGCCCAGCGCGGTGCCGCAGCTCGCCCGGCTCATCGTGGGCGAGGCCGGCCCCGGCGGCGAGGCGCCCGACCTGCGCGAGCACGTCGTCGCCTTCGCCCGGCAGGCGCTCGCGGAGGGCCCGCCGGCCGGCTGATGGTCCCGGTCGAGTGCTGCGGCTGAGCGCTCCGGCCGAGTGCCCTTGCGGGGGCTTCGGTGGGGCCGGGCGGCGGGGCAGGTACGTACCCCACCCCGGCGCGCGTCAGCCACGCAGGTACGTACTCACCCAGGCGCGCGTCAGTCGCGCAGGTACGTACCCCCGGCGCGCGTCAGTCGCGCAGGTACGTACCCCCCGGCGCGCGTCAGCCGCGCAGGTACGCCAGGACCGCGAGCACCCTGCGGTTGGTGGCGTCGTCCAGTGACAGGTCGAGCTTGGTGAGGATGCTGCCGAAGTGCTTGCTGACCGTGCCTTCGCTGACCGTCATCGCCGCGGCGATCGACGCGTTGGACCGGCCCTCCGCCATCAGGGCCAGGACCTCCTGCTCACGGGCGGTCAGCCGGTCCAGCGGGTCCCGGCGGCGGCGGATCAGCCGGCGGACGACCTCGGGGTCCACGACCGTGCTGCCGGCCGCGACCCGCTGGAGGGCGTCGACGAACTCCTCCACGTCACCGACGCGTTCCTTGAGCAGATAGCCCACGCCCGTACCGTCGGAGGAGTCCAGCAGCTCCTCCGCGTACGCGCGCTGGACGTACTGGCTGAGGACGAGGACCGGCAGCTCCGGGTGGCGGGCGCGCAGGGTGATCGCGGCGCGCAGGCCCTCGTCGGAGAAGCCCGGCGGCATGCGGACGTCGGTCACGACGATGTCGGGGGAGTGCGCGGCGACGGCGGCGATCAGCTCGTCGGCCGTGCCGACGCCCGCGACGACCTGGTGGCCGAAGCGTTCCAGCAGGCCGATCAGCCCCTCGCGCAGGAGCACGCTGTCCTCGGCCAGTACGATGCGCACGCTCAGGTCCTCGGGTCCGCGGGTGACAGGGGGACCTGGAGCCGGAACACCGTGGGCCCGCCGGGGGGACTGGACACTAGCAGGCGGCCGTCCAGCACCGAGAGACGGTCCGCGACGCCCTGGAGGCCCGTGCCGCCGCCCGAGTCCGCACCGCCCACGCCGTCGTCCGTCACCTCGACCACCAGCCGCCCCCGAGTGATCCGGCCGGCCACCCGTGCCGAGTCCGCCCGGCTGTGCTTGGCCACATTGGCGAGCCCCTCGCACACCGCGAAGTAGACCGCCGTCTCCACGGGTTCGGGGAGCCGGTCCGGCAGATCGATTTCCACCTCCACCGGGACCGGTGAGCGGTCGGCGGCGTCCTCCACCGCCGCCGGGAGCCCCCGGTCGGTGAGAACCTGGGGGTGGATCCCCCGGATCAGCTCCCTGATCTCCACGAGCGCCGCGCGGGCCTCGTCGTGCGCCGTGGTCAGCATCCCGGCCAGCGGTTCGGCCGGAGCCTCCAGCCGGGCCAGGCCGAGCGTCATCGACAGGGCGACCAGCCGCTGCTGGGCGCCGTCGTGCAGATCGCGTTCGATCCTGCGCCGCTCCGCCTCGAAGGCGTCCACCAGACGCATCCGGGACCGGCCCATCTCCCGCAGCCGGGAGTCCGCCCCGCCCTCCGGGGCGGACAGCAGCCACCGGGTCAGCGCGGCCCGGCCCGCCGCCACCGCCCCCAGCGCGTACGCGCACACCGGCAGCAGCGCCACGCCCGCGAGCAGCGCGGCGAAGGCCGGCGGGTAGGAATGGAGGAGCCAGAGCTTCAGGACGCGGGTCTCCTCGCCGCCGTTCACCGCCAGCATCACCGGGGCGGCGATCAGCCCGGCCGAGACCAGGACCGCGGTCCCGGCCGCCAGGGCCTCCAGCGGCCACAGCACCACCGCGAACAGTGCCGCGTAGCCCAGCTCCCGCCAGGTGGCGCGCTCCCGCAGCCGGGTCCGCAGCCAGGACGCCAGTCCCGTGCCGTCCGGCTCGCGGTGGGCGGGGGCGAGCGGGCGGGGGTCGGCCAGCCGCAGCCTGCGCCGCTCCAGCGCCGCCAGCGGAATGCCCGCGAGCACCAGGGTGAGGAGGAGCGGGACGCCGATGAGGAGCACGGTGAGCGCGCTGCCCGCGACCGCGAGCAGCAGCAGGACGGAGAGCGTCACCGCTCCCAGCGGCACGCTCGTCAGCAGATAGAGCGCCGCCCGCCACGGCCAGGCGGTGCGCAGATACGTACGCCACCGCAGCGCCTCCCGCAGGCCGGTGGCCTCCAGGCCCACCTCCTGTCCCTCGTGGCCCTCGTGTCCCTCCAGTTCTTTGTGGAGGTCGTGGAGTTGCGGGGGTGCGGGGGCCCGGGTGGCGGACGGCGGCGGGGTACGGGGCGGCATGGGGGAACGGTAGGCGGGGCGGCGGAACGGGGGCCACCCGGCAGGAGGGGGTGGCGGGGGTGGAGACAGCTCCACCCCAGGACTCCTTCCGGCTCCGATGTGCCGTACGGGCGGCGCCGGTTGGCTGGAGGGCATGACACACCCCGCCCTCCGGCTCCGCTCGGTCACCCGCTCCTACGGCACGGGACCCGGCGCGGTCACCGCGCTCGACGCCGTCACGCTGGACATCCCCCGGGGCACCTTCACCGCCGTCATGGGGCCCTCCGGCTCCGGCAAGTCCACCCTGCTCCAGTGCACCGCCGGGCTCGACCGGCCCACCGCGGGCCGGGTCCTCCTCGGGGACACCGAACTGACCGGTCTCTCCGAACGGAAGCTGTCCCGGCTGCGCCGCACCCGGATCGGCTTCGTCTTCCAGGCGTACAACCTGCTGCCCGCGCTCACCGCCGAGCAGAACGTCGCCCTGCCGCTGCGGCTGGCCGGCCGCCGGCCCCGGCGGGCAGACGTCCTGGACGTCCTGGACCGGGTGGGACTGCGCGACCGCGCCGGGCACCGGCCGGGCGAGCTGTCCGGCGGCCAGCAGCAGCGCGTCGCCCTCGCCCGCGCCCTCGTCACCCGCCCCGACGTGCTCTTCGGCGACGAGCCGACCGGGGCCCTGGACTCCGCGTCCGGCCGGCAGGTGCTCGCCCTGCTGCGCGCCATGGCCGACGACGGCCAGACCGTGATCATGGTGACCCATGATCCGGTCGCCGCCTCCCGCGCCGACCAGGTGCTGTTCCTCGCCGACGGCCGGATCCGGGACACGCTGACCCGCCCGACCGCCGAGCGGATCGCCACACACATGACGCAGATGACGGCCGCCCCCGGGCGGCACGGGTCGCGGGACGCGGAGGTGCGGCGGGCGGTCAGGGTGGACGCCGGGCCGGATGCGCGCGGCTCGCGGGGCGCGGGGGTGCGGCGGGCCACGGCCGCTCGCGGGTCGGATGCGTGCGGGGTACGGGATGTGGAGGCGGGGGACGCGGAGCCGCCATCGGTCACGGCCGCCTCCGGGCCGGATGCGCGTGGGCCAGGTGACGTGGAGGCGGGGGACGCGGAGCCGCCATCGGTCACGGACGGCTCCGGGCCGGATGCGCGTGGGGCGCTGGGCGCGGGGGTGCGGTCGTGCTGAGCGTTCTCGTCTCCGGGCTCCGGGCCCGCTGGGTCACCCTCGCCGGTTCCTTCCTCGCGCTGGCGCTGGGCGTGGGGACCGTCGCCGCCACCGGGCTGGGGCTCGCCGCCACGTTCGACGCCCCGCACCGGGGGCCGGAACGGTTCGCCGCCGCCCCCGTCGTGGTCCGGGGCGCGGACCGGCTGGAGGTTCCCACCCCGGTCGGCGTCCGCACCGCGAAGCCGCTGACGCCCCGGCCGGTCCCGCCCGCCGTCGTCACCGCCCTCGCCCGGCTCGGCCCCACCGCCGAGGACCGGACCTTCCCGGTCTCCGTCGCAGCCGCCCGCCTCGACGCGGACGGCCCCGGCCCGGTCGGCCACCCGTGGCCGGTCGCCGCCGCCACGCCCTACCGGCTGACCGAGGGCCGCGCCCCGGCCGCGCCCGGCGAGGTGGTCGTCACCGCCGGGCCCGGCTCCGGCATCCGCGCCGGGGACCGGATCACCGTCACGACCCCGCGCTCCGCCGGCCCCCGGACCGTCGTCGGCACCGTCCGCCCGGCCGGCTTCGAGACCGCCGTGTTCTTCACCGCCGCCGAGGCCGCCCGGATCTCCCCGGCCGTCGACGCCGTCGTCGTCCACGCCCCCGCCGCCGCCGTACGCACGGCCGTCGCCGAGGCGGACAGCGCGGTCACGGCGACCGCCGCCGCCCCGCTCGCCGTTCTCACCGGCGACGACCGGCGGCGGGCCGATCCCGATCCGGACCGGGACGCCGAGGCGCTCGTCTCCGTGAACGCCCTGCTCGGCACGGCGGCCGGGATCACCGCGTTCGTCTCGGTCTTCGTCGTCGCCTCCACCTTCTCGTACGCCGTGGCGCAGCGCCGCCGCGAGATCGGCCTGCTGCGCACGGCGGGCGCCACGCCGGGGCAGGTCCGGCGGACGGTCTACGCGGAGGCGCTGCTCGTCGGGGTGCTCGCCTCGGCGGCGGGCTGCGGACTCGGGGTGTCGGGTGCGCCCCGGCTGGCCGCCCTGCTGAGGCACGAGGGCCTCGCGCCCGGCTGGTTCGCGATCGGCGGGCAGACCTGGCCCGTGCACACCGCCTTCTGGACCGGGCTCGCGGTGGCGCTCCTCGGCTCGGCCGTCGCCGCGCGGCGGGCCGGGAAGGTGGCGCCCGTGGAGGCGCTGCGCGAGTCCGACGTCGACCGCGGGACCATGCCGCTGAGCCGGGTGGTGCTGGGCGCCGCCGTGCTGCTCGCCGGGGTCGCCCTGCCGGTCCTCGCCCTGGTCCGGGACCCGGGGAGCCTGCTCACCCGCAAGACGTACGTCACCCAGCCGATGGTGCTGATCACCGGGTTCGCGTTGTTCGCCCCCGTGCTCGTCAGGCCCGTCATGCGGCTGCTGCTGTGGCTGCCGACCCGGATGCCCACCGCTTTACCCCTGCTGACCAGGGAGAACGCCTGCGCCGCCGTGCGCAGGACGGCGGCCGTCGCCGCGCCCGTCCTGGTCACCACGGCCCTGGCCGTCTCCCTGCTGGGCACCACGGCCACCCTCGCCGGGGCCAGGACGGCCGAGGCGGCCGGGCGGTCGGCCGCGGACTTCGTGGCGGTGGCGGGCGGCCGGGGCGGGGGCGCCGTGCCGGCCGCGTTCGTCGCACGGGCGCGAGCCGTCCCGGGCGCGGTCGTCAGCGCCTCCCGTTCCACGTCCGTCACCGTGCTGGAGGACGACACGGCCCTGATCACCTCGGAGGCCCGGGGCGTGGACCCGGCGGACGCGGCGGCGGTGTCCACGCCGCCCCTCGTGGCGGGGGACCTCGCGGAGCTGGACGACGGGTCCGTGATCGTCAACGAGGAGTGGGCGACGCACCGGGTCGGCGCGCGCGTCGCCGTCTGGCTGGGCGACGGGCGCCGCACCACCCTGCGGATCGCGGGCGTCATGCGGACCGGCACCGGCGGCAACGGGGTGTACGTGACCCCGCGCAACGCCGGAGGTGCCCCGATCGACCGGGTCGAGGTCAAGGTCCGGGCCGGAGCGGACCGTTCGGCCGTCGCCGCGGGGCTGCGCGCGGCCGGCGAGGCCACCGGGGCCACCGTCACGACCTCGTACGCGGCCCTCGCCGGCGAACGGCGGAGCAGCGGCCGGAGCACCCGTGCCGGCCTCCTGATGATCCTGCTGATCGCGCTCGTGTACACCGGGATCGCGCTGGCCGCGGTCCAGGTGATGGCCACCGCCGACCGGGTGCGGGACCTGGCGGTGCTGCGGCTGGCCGGGGCGACCCGGGCCCAGGTGTTGCGGGCCGTCGCGGCGGAGGCGCTGGCCGTGGTGGCCGTGGGGGCCGTGCTCGGGGGAGCGGTCGCCGGGCTGAACCTCCTCGGGGTGCGGGCCGCGCTCGCCCGGCTCGGTGTGGACGCGGCGGTCGTCGCGCCCTGGGGGACCCTCGGCCTCGTCGTCGCGGCGAGCGCGCTGGTGGCCGTCGTGGCGGCGGTCCTTCCCGCCGCCCTCGCCCTGCGCACCCGGCCGGTGGAACACGCGGGGGCGGCGTAGAGGGGGGCGAGGAGCCCCGGGCCCTGCCGGTGAGGTTCTCCGAAACCCGCCCCCGCGCCCTGCGGTCTCCCCCGGTCCCGGCGTACAACGTCCCCGGAACCCGACCCCGCCCTGTGGTCTCCCCAAGTCCCGCCGTACGGCGTCCCCGGAACCCGCCCTGTGGCCTCCGCCTCCCCGTCAGGCCGCCGCCAGCGACGCCACCAGCTCCGACGCCTCAGCGATCAGGGCCAGTTCGGCCGGTGACAGGGTCGGGTTGGCGGACCGGCGGGCCGCCGCGTCGGCGAGGGCGGCGGCCGGGATGCCGCCGTCGGCCACCAGCCTCGGCACCAGGGCGGTGAGGAGCACGCGGACCGCGTCCGCCGGAGGGAAGGCCGGATCGACGGCCAACTGGGCCAGGATCAGCGCCGACATGGCCCGGTCCAGGGCCGGCGGACCCTCCTCGGTGTTGCTCCAGTCGATGACGACCGGGCCGTCCGCCGTCAGCATCACGTTCTCCGGATGCAGGTCGAGGTGGAGGATCCGGTCCTCGGGGTCGGGCGAAAGCCGGGCCGGGACGGTGTGGAGTTCGGCGAGCAGTTCCGCCAGCAGGGCGGCGGCCTCGTCGCCGCCGATGCCGCCGCCGAGCAGCGACTCCGCCATCGTGGGGCCGGCCAGCCGCTGGAGGACCAGATCGCCGGGCCCGGCCGAGGGCGGCTGCGGGCCGAGCCGGGGGACCGGGTAGCCGGAGGCCGAGAGGTAGGACATGACGGGCAGTTCGCGGGAGACGTCCAGCCCGTCGCGGTAGCGCCGCAGGACCCACCGCTCGTCCAGTTCGTACACATCGGCGGAGCGTCCCCTGCCCAGCAACCGGCCTATTCGCATGAGAGGAACCTACTCGCCACCCCGTGCAGGGGGGAGGCCGCGGGCCCGTGATCCGGTGCATCGCGGCCGGTCAGAGCAGCCCCATAACGTCGTGCGATGGGGCGGACGGGATCTCCTGGGATGACGTGTACGCGGCTACGTTGTCGGCAATTCCCCCGAAGTCAAGGAGAGTTCCGTGGAGAGTTCCATGCTCCGCAGACGCGCCCTGGCCGCGTGTACCGCCACCGTGGCCGTCGGTGCGCTCGCGCTGGCCGGGCTCACCGGCACCGCGTCCGCCGACCCCTCACCCCGCGTCCCCGCCGCGGGGGCGGACCAGCTGTCCCCCGGCCTGCTCAAGGCCATGCAGCGCGACCTCGGACTCACCGCCGACCAGGCGCGCAGCCGCATCGGCAACGAGTCCCGCGCGGTCGCCGCGGCCTCCGGCCTCGTGCGCACGCTCGGCGCCGGATACGCCGGTGCCCGGCTCAGCGGCGGCGACGCCGTGCTCACCGTCGCCACCACCGACGCCTCGGACGCCGCCCGGATCGCGAAGGCGGGCGCCCGCGCCGTCGTCGTCGGCCACAGCCTGGCCGAGCTGAACACCGCCAAGGCCGCCCTCGACCGGGTGGCGCTGCGCAAGGCCCCGGCCGACGTGCCCACCTGGTACGTCGACATCGCCGCCAACCGCGTCGTGGTCCAGGCCGACGGCGGCGCCGCCGCCGACGCCTTCCTCGCGGCGGCCGGCGTCTCCCGCGAGCTGGTGAAGGTCGCCCCGTCCCAGGGCACCCCCCACACCTTCGCGGACCTGCGCGGCGGCGACGCGTACTACATGAACGGCTCCGGACGCTGCTCGATCGGCTTCCCGGTCAAGCGCGGCACCCAGAGCGGCTTCGTCAGCGCCGGGCACTGCGGCACCCCGGGCGTCAGCACCAGCGGCTACAACCAGCAGGCCCAGGGCTCCTTCCAGGGCTCGACCTTCCCCGGCCGCGACTACTCGTGGGTCGCCACCAACACCAACTGGACCCCGCGTCCGCTGGTGAACGGCTACGGCAACCCGGACGTCACGGTCACCGGGTCCACCGAGGCGATCGAGGGCCAGTCCGTCTGCCGCTCCGGCTCGACGACCGGCTGGCACTGCGGCACCATCCAGCAGCGCAACAGCAGCGTCACCTACCAGGAGGGCACCGTCTCCGGGGTGACCCGCACCAACGTGTGCGCCGAACCGGGCGACTCCGGAGGCTCGTTCATCTCCGGCAGCCAGGCCCAGGGCGTCACCTCGGGCGGCACCGGCAACTGCTCCCAGGGCGGTACGACGTACTTCCAGCCGATCAACCCGGCCCTCGCGGCCTACGGCGTGACCCTGGTCACCAACGGCAGCACCCCGCCCGACCCGTCCGACCCGCCGACCAACCCGGGCGGCACCTGGGCGGCCGGCACCACCTACTCCGCCGGTGACGTCGTGACGTACGGCTCCGCCAGCTACCGCTGCCTCCAGGGCCACCTGGCGCAGCCCGGCTGGACCCCGCCGAACGTCCCCGCGCTCTGGCAGGCCCTGTAGGGCCGGACCAGGGAACGACAGCACCCCGCTCGACGCCCTCCGGAGAACGAGGAACGGGGGGCGGGGGTCCGAGTCCCGACCTCGGGCCCCCGCCCCCGCCCCCCGCACGTGCCCTCCCCCACCACCCCGAGGAATCAGCCATGAGCTCCGACCCGACCTCCGCACCGCTCCCGGACCCGGCCGACGGCACCCCGGCCGACCGGCGGATCAGCCGCAAGAGCCTGCTCAAGGCGGCCCTGGTCGCCTCCGCCGTCCCGCTGCTGGCCGGCGGCGGTGTCGCCCTCGCCCGCGACAACGCCGCGGCCGGGGCGCCGCTCGCCCCGACGCCCGAGTGCGACGACGGCGACGGCCCCACGCACAACCAGATCGAGGGCCCCTACTTCAAGCCCAACTCCCCGCTCCGCACCAGCCTGGTGACCGCGGGCACCCCCGGTGTCCCGCTCACGGTCAGCGGATATGTCTTCGGCCGGGCCTGCCAGCCGATCTCCGGTGCGCTGCTGGACTTCTGGCAGGCCGACACCAACGGCGCGTACGACATGAGCGGATACGCCTTCCGCGGGCACCAGTTCACGAACGCGCAGGGGGCGTTCTCGCTCACGACGATCGTCCCGGGGCTCTACCCGGGCCGGACCCGGCACATCCACGTGAAGGTCCAGGCGCCCGGCTCCTCGGTCCTCACCACCCAGCTGTACTTTCCGAACGAGCCGCGCAACAACACCGACTCGATCTACGACCCGGCGCTCCTGATGAACGTCAGGTCCGCGGGCTCCGGGCAGCAGGGGACGTTCGACTTCGTCCTCAACGTCGCCCAGACGCCCACCGATCCGCCGACCGACCCGACGGACCCGCCCACGGGCGGCACCTGGAAGGCCGGGACGCTCTACAACGCGGGCGACCGCGTCACCTACGGCGGGGTCACCTACCGCTGTCTGCAGGCTCACACCGCCCTGACCGGCTGGGAGCCGCCGAACGTCCCCGCGTTGTGGGAACGCGGGTAGACGGGCAGACCGGCGGGGTGTCACCCGCTGCGTGCGTGTGCCCCGGGCTCTCTCCCCGGGGCGCACGCCGCGCCCCGGCCCGGACCGGAGGGGGTTTCGGACCGGGCCGGGGTCATTCCCTCACCCCGAGCGGGGCGAACCGAACGAACCGAACGGACTGAGCAGATCGAGCGGACCGAACGGTCCGGACGGGGGGCGTCATTTGGCGTCCGCGTACCGCTCGACCACGGCCGTCGTGAACGGGAAGCGGACCGGGGTCTCGCCGAACGTGGTGCGCCCGGCCAGCGCACCGGCGGCCCCGATCGCCTCCACCACCGCGTCCGCCTCCTCCCGGGGGCAGTGCACGATCACCTCGTCGTGCTGGAAGAAGACCAGCTCGGCGCGGAGACCGGCCGCGCCGATCGACCGCCGCAGCGCGGCCAGGAGCAGCAGCGCCCAGTCGGCCGCGCTGCCCTGCACCACGAAGTTGCGGGTGAACCGGCCGCGCGCCCGCGCGTCCGACGAGGCGTAACCCGGAGTCCAGCCGTCCGAGGCCCCCGCGCCGTCCGGGCCGGCGGGCTCCTGGGGAAGACCGGCCTCCCCGTCGTCCGCCCCGCCCGCGGCCGGCGGGGAGGTCCTGCCCAGCCAGGTCCGCACCAGCCGGCCCTCCTCGCCGGCCTTCGCGGCCTCGTCCACGAAGGCGACCGCGCGCGGGAAGCGGCGGCGCAGGGCGGCCAGATTCTTCAGCCCGTCCCCCGAGGTCTGCCCGTAGACCGCCCCCAGCAGCGCGAGCTTGGCGTGGTCGCGGTCGCCGTGGAAGGCGCGGTCCGACAGCGCCGTGTACAGATCGCCGTCGTGGCCCGCCACCTCCATCAGGCCCGGATCGCGGGAGATCGCGGCCAGCACCCGGGGCTCCATCTGGTCGGCGTCGGCCACCACCAGCACCCAGCCGTCGTCGGCGACGACCGCGCGCCGGATCACCTTGGGGATCTGGAGCGCCCCGCCGCCGTTGGTCGTCCACCGGCCGCTGACCGAGCCGCCCGGCTGGTAGCCGGGGCGGAACCGGCCGTCGCGCACCCAGTCCTGGAGCCAGCCCCAGCCGTGCGCGGTCCAGATCCGGTAGAGCTTCTTGTACGCGATGAGGGGGCGCACCGCCGGGTGGTCCAGCTCCTCCAGCTCCCAGCGGCGGGTCGAGCGGACCTTGATCCCGGCCCGCGCGAACGCCTTCACCACATCGGCGGGCAGATCGGGGCGGACCCTGCGGCCGAAGGCGGCGGACACCTCGTCCGCCAGCTCGGCCAGTCTCCGGGGCTCGCCGCCGCCCGCGTACCGCTCGCCCAGCAGCTCGTGCAGCACCTCGCGGTGGACGTCGGCCCGCCAGGGCAGGCCCGCGCGGTCCATCTCGGCGGCGACCAGCATCCCGGCCGATTCGGAGGCGGTCAGCAGCCGCATCCGGTCCGGCCGCTCCGCCGCCCCGTGCCGGGCGAGCTGGGCCCCGTACACCTGGAGCAGGGCGTCGAGGGGCAGTCCGGTCCCGGACGGGGGATCGAACAGGGAGGACTGCGCGCCCGGTTCGGCCGAGCGGGGCGGGGGGTCGGGGGGCACCGGGCCGCCGTGCAGCCGGGCGTGGGCCGCCGCGGCGGAGCGGGGCTCGCCGTGCCGCCCCTCGTGGCCCAGCAGCAGGGATTCGGCGACCTCGATGTCGTAGCACCGCTCGACGCGGACTCCGGCGGCCAGCAGGCGGGGGTAGACCTCCGCCGTCGAACGCCACACCCAGCGGGCGACCGAGGGGCGCGAGCGGACCGCCTCGGCCAGGTCCGGCTCGGCGCGGACCGGGCCGGCGGGCAGACCGGCGGCGTCCAGCGGCGCGAGGAGCGCGCCGCCGTCCTCCGTGGGGGCCAGGGCCCAGCGTTCGGTCATACGGCCGAGTCTGGCACCCGGCACTGACAGCGGGACGAAAGGCGCGGGGCGGTGGTCGCTGCGAGGATCGGACGCGGGCCGCGCGCCGGCCGGCGGCCCATCCCCAGCACCGTGCCAGGAGGAGGCGGACGACACCGTGGAAGCGATCGTGTTCGAGGAGTTCGGCGGACCGGAGGTGCTGCATCCGGCCCGGGTCGAGGACCCCCATCCCGGTCCGGGACAGGTCCGGCTGCGGATCAGGGCCGCGGCGGTCAACCCGATGGACTACAAGATCCGGCGCGGCTGGATGGAGGACGTGTTCCCCACCTCGCTCCCGGCGGTCCCGGGCGTCGAGGGCGCCGGGGTGGTCGACGCGCTCGGCGAGGGCGTCACCGGATTCGCGGTCGGGGACGAGGTGCTGGGCTGGACGGCGACCGGTTCGTACGCCGAGTACGCCCTGGCCGCCGCGTCCCTGATCGCCCGCAAGCCCCCGGGGCTGGACTGGCCGGACGCGGCCGCCCTGACCATCGCGGCGAGCACCGCCCAGCGCGTCCTGGACGAACTGGTCGTGGCCGCGGGGGAGACCCTGCTGCTCCACGGGGCCGCAGGGGCCGTCGGCACCGCCGCGGTCCAGCTCGCCGTCGCCCGGGGCGCGACCGTGATCGGCACCGCGTCACCGGCCAACCACGACTATCTGCGGGTGCTCGGGGCCACGCCCGTGACGTACGGGGAAGGGCTGGTCGAGCGGGTGCGCGAGGCGGCCCCGCAGGGGGTGGACGCCGTCTTCGACGCCTCCGGACGCGGCGCGCTGCCGGACTCGATCGAGCTGCGCGGCGGCACCACGGACCGGATCGTCACCATCGCCGACCCGGACGCCGGGAAGTACGGCGTGGCGTTCTCCGGCGGCGGCTCCCGCTCCGGCGAGCAGTTGGCCGAGCACGCCCGGCGGGCGGCGGCCGGTGAGCTGCGGGTGCCGGTGGCCGCCGCGCTCTCCCTGGAGGAGGCGGCCAGGGCGCAGGAGCTGAGCGAGCAGGGGCACGTACGCGGGAAGCTCGTCCTGCTGCCGTGAGGGACCGGCGCGGGCGCCCGTCCGTTGTCCACAGGGTGTGGACGACGGGTGCGCGGGCGGTCCCGCCTACCCTGGCTCCATGGAATCGGTGATCGACCGGGCGTGCGCGGCGGCCCTGTACGCGGACGGTGACGACGGGATCGACACCGGCGCCTCGCTCCTCGCCGCCGACCCCGCCGCCGACGCGGAGCTGCTGCGCCGGGGCGAGGAGTTCGTGCGGCGCGCCTGGGACCGGGGCTGGCTGCCCGCCGATGTCGTGCGCCTGGTCCGCCGCGAACGCGACGCGCACGCGGCGGGCCTGGCCGCCGGGCTGATCACCGCCGAGCTGCGCCGCTACCCGGTGCTGCCGCCGCGCTGGCGGGAGCAGCTGGACGAGCTGCCGGCCCCGCCGCCCGCCTGGCGGCCGGACCGCTTCTCGTACGCCTCCGCTCTCCTCGGGCTCTACCGGCTGCTGCTCGGGCTGCCCGCGATCGAGCCGGTGGGACCGCCGCCCGGCACGGGGGCGGCCACCGCGCCGCCGCCCGTCCACGGCGAGCCGCGCATGCTGACGCGCATCCGGGCGCTGCTGGCCAAGGCCGAGGCGACCGGCTATCCGGAGGAGGCGGAGGCGCTCACGGCCAAGGCCCAGGAGCTGATGGCCCGGCACAGCATCGACGAGGCGCTGCTCGCGGCGCGCGGCGGGGGCTCCGGCGGGCCCGGCGCCCGCCGGATCGGGGTGGACGCGCCGTACGAGACGGCCAAGGCGATCCTGCTGGACGCCGTCGCCTCGGCGAACCGCTGCCGGGCCGTGTGGAACGGCGAGTTCGGCTTCACCACCGTGGTCGGCTTCGAACCGGACCTGGAGGCCGTGGAGCTGCTCCACACCTCCCTGCTGGTGCAGGGCACGGCGGCGATGACCCGCGCCGAGGCGGGCCAGCGGGCCGGCGGACGCAAGCGGACCAAGACCTTCCGGCAGTCCTTCCTGATGGCGTACGCCCAGCGGCTGGGCGGCCGGCTGGCCGACGGCACGGCCCGCGCGACCGCCGAGGCGGACGCGGAGGGGGTCGCCGGTGACGGCCCCGCCTCCGGCGGCGGGTCCTCCGGGCTGCTGCCCGTGCTGGCCGCGCGGGACGTGGCGGTCACGGACGCGGCGGAGCGGATGTTCCCGAGGACGACGACCACCCGGGTCCGGGGCGTCCACGACATGGACGGCTGGACCCAGGGGACCGCCGCGGCCGACCGCGCCCGGATGGGCGGGAGCGCCCCGGAGCTGCCGGACTGAGGGGTTCCGGGGTCTCGCCGGGCACCGGCCGGATCCCGACAAGTCGGGCATAACGGTAATTCCGGTTAGGCTCTGGGCATGAGCTGGCTCCGGGCGCTGAGGGAGACCGCCCGCTCGGGGCTGAGGATCGAGAGGGCGCGTCTCGAACCGCTGATCGCCGTGCGCGGCGCGGCCGGGCTCGCCCTGGTCATCGGGGTGACCCTGGCCCTGTTCGGCCCCGTGGTCGCGGCCAGCTCCGCCTTCGGCGCCTTTCAGGCGGCCATCGCGACCTTCCAGCGCAGCTGGCGCCCCCGGCCGGTGCTCGCCCTGGTCTCCGGCTTCAGCCTCGGCGTCTCCACCTTCCTCGGCTATGTCACCGGCCCCCATCTCACCCTCTTCCTGGCCCTGCTGGTGGTGTGGACCTTCGTGGCCGGGCTGGCCTGGGCGGCCGGGCCGACCGGCGGCATCATCGCCGCGTCCAACGTCGCCATCATGCTCGTGACGATCACCCTGCCCACCTCCGTCGCCGAGGCGGCCCTGCACGCCGTGGTGATCACCTTCGGCGGGGTCGTGCAGGCCGCGCTGATCGTGCTGTTCCCGGTGCGCCGGTGGGGCGCCCAGCGCGACGCCCTGGCCGACGCGCTGGCGGCCGAGGCGGACTACGCCCGCCGGCTGCGCCACGACCCGGTCGCCCACTTCGACCCGGAGCCGCTGATGCTGGCCCGGCAGGCCGCCGCCGTCACCGCCCGGCAGGCCCGCCGCCGCCCCGCCGAACTGCACGGCTCGCGCGGGCTCGCCGAGCGCATCCGCCCGGTGCTCGCCTCGCTGGCCGACCCGGCGATGGGCGTTCCCTCCGAGGGCGCCGAACGCGACCGGGTCCGCGAACTGCTGGCCGCCGCCGGCGCCCTGCTCGACGCGGCCGCCCGCGCCATCCGCCACGGCGACCCCGT
Organism: Streptomyces sp. NPDC001515; assembly: GCF_053597115.1. Taxonomy (NCBI): domain Bacteria; kingdom Bacillati; phylum Actinomycetota; class Actinomycetes; order Kitasatosporales; family Streptomycetaceae; genus Streptomyces; species Streptomyces sp. NPDC001515. The sequence continues at coordinate 79,737 of NZ_JBSFHN010000027.1, read as the reverse complement.
GGACCTGCCCGCCCCCGCCCTCGCCGCGCTCAGGACCCCCGACACCGGGGCGGTGCTGGCCGGGCCCCCGCTCCGCGCCGCCGACCGGCTGGCCGCCCTGCTCGCCGACGTCATGGAGGCCGCCGAGGGCGAGGGCACCCGGGAGGAGCGGGCGCGGGCGGAGGAGGCCGCCGACGCCATCGAGTCGGGCCGGGAGGGCCGGCTCCCGGCCGAGCACCAGCGGCGGCCCGGACTGCTGCGCCTCGTCCCGGTCGTGCTGCGGTCCATGCGCCGCGAACTGCACCACGGCTCCCCGATCCTGCGGCACGCCATCCGGATCACCGTGGTCGGCGCGGCCGGCTATCTGCTGGGCCGGGGCCTCCCCTTCGGCCACGGCTACTGGGCGCCCATGGCGGCAGTCATGGTGATGCGGCCGGAGTTCTCCAAGACCTACGAACGCTCCGTGGCCCGCTTCGGCGGCACCGTCGTCGGGGTCTTCGCGGCCAGCGTCGTCGTCGAGGCGGCCCACCCCCGCGTCGGCCTCTCCGCCGTGCTCGCCGTCGCCTGCGCCCTGCTGATGTACCTGCTGATGCGCACCGGCTACGCCGTCGGCCAGGCGTGCATCGCCGCGTACGTGGTCTTCCTGCTCGGCATGGCCGGCGACGACCTCTCCCAGACCGTCTACGAACGGGTCCTGCTCACCCTGCTCGGCGGACTCCTCGCGATGGTCTCGTACGCCGTCTACCCGGCCTGGGAGACACCGCGGCTGCGCGGCAGGCTGGGGGACTGGCTCAAGTCGGACGGACGGTACGCGGCGGCGGTCGTCGAGCGGTACGCCGCTCCGGACGACCGGGACCACGACGACGTGCGGCACGCCCTGCTCGCCACCCGCGACGCCCGTGTCGCCTGGCAGGAGGCGGTCTCCACCGCCCAGCACGAACCGGTGCGCCACCGGGGCATGTCCCGCGCGGCGGCCGACGAGACCCAGCACGCCCTGGCCCAGTTCGGCCGGGTCGCGATGCTCATGGAGGCCCATCTGCCGGAGCGCGGCGCCGCCCCGCTGCCGGCCGCGGCCCCGCTGGCCGAGGCGCTGCGCCGGGCCACCGAGCGGGGCGCCAAGGCCGTACGGGAGCGGCGGGTGCCGGACTGGTCGCCGGTCCGGGAGGCGCTGGAGGAGTGGGACGCGGCGGGTCCGGACGGCCCCGACCCCGTCCTGCGCAACGGGGCCGATCTGCTGCTCCAGGCGCTGGAGGACTTCTCCCGGGGCCTGGACGGCGGCGGGCGCGGCGCCCCGTAGCCCCGCCCGCCCCCGGCCCTACGGGGTCGGCAGGTCGGTGACGTCGGAGAGGCCGGGCAGGTCGGGCAGCCCCTTCAGCGCACCGGCGTCGGTCTTGGCGAGCGTGTCCTTCGTACCGGCGTCCCACGAGACGACGACCGTTTTCCCGTCGTTGGACTCGATCGTGCCCATGGTGCGCGCGGTGTCGCCGTCGGCGCAGGTGAGCTCCAGCATCGGCTTGCCCATGTCCTTGGCGGTGCCCGTGCAGACATGGGCGTCGGCCACGACGACGGCCTTCCCGGCGGCGACGGACAGCACCACGGCCTTGCCGTCGGTCTGCCCGGCCCAGGCCCCTTCGAGCGCCTTGAGGTCGCCGGTGGTCGAGGGCTCCTCGGAAGCGGAGTCCCCGCCACCGTCCGGCGCCGGTGCGGCGGTCGTGGGCGAGCCCTTGTCCGCGTCGTCCTTCGAACCGTCGCCGCCGCATCCGGTCAGGGCCAGCGCGGCCAGCAGTCCGGTGGCGACGAGAGCGCCGGAACGTGCGATTCGGTGCATGCGGAATTCCCCCTGGAAGACGAATGGCCGTCCACGCTACCAGTGGCCCGGCCACGGATCCCGGTGACCAACTTCCGTAATCGGGAGCCGAACCGGCCTCCCGCGCGTCTCAACCGATGGGAACTCCCGGACGTCTCCAGGGGTGCCCGGCCGGAAATGAGTAACCGAGGGAACACCCCCCGTGCACGTGCATCTGCTCATGCATCCGCTCATGCACGGGAAATTGAACACAGCTATGATCCGAGACAGTTGACACTTGCACCTTGCAACTCGGGGAGCTTCCTGTGCACCACGTGTACAACGGCATGGCGGCCACAGAGCTTCGCGGAGTCGTCTGGCAGAAGAGCAGGCACAGCAACTCCCAGGGTTCCTGCGTGGAGTTCGCGAAGCTGCCCGACGGGGACGTGGCGATGCGCAATTCCCGGCACCCGGACGGGCCGGCCCTGGTCTATACGCCCGCGGAGATAGAGGCGTTGCTGCTGGGCGTGAAGGACGGGGAGTTCGACCACCTCGTAGCGGAGGCCTGAGCGCGCCCCCAGGGGTGCGCTCGGGCCCCCGCCGGGGGCCGGCGTTCCGTGACGCCGGGCGTCACGCCGGGTCGGAGAGCCGGAACAGCGCCCAGACGACCTTCCCGCGCGGGGGACCCCCGGCGTTCGCACTCTCCGTAGTCAGTACGGGTGACGGGTGCCAGCCCCAGCTGTCGCTGAAGGACTCCACCAGGAACAGCCCCCGGCCCGACTCCGCGGAGTCCGCGGCCTCGGACGCCACCGGGCTCGCGTGGCTGGGATCGCGCACCGCGCACACCAGCCGCGAGGTCCAGCGCATCAGATGCAGCCGCACGGGCGGGTCCTGGCAGTCGCGTGCGGCGTCGGCCGGCAGGGCGTGCCGCAGGGCGTTGGTGACGAGTTCGGAGACCACGAGCGCGACGTCGTCGAACCGCTCGTGCAGACCCCAGCCGTGGAGCGTCGCCCGGGTGAACTGCCTGGCCCCGCCGACGGCCTCGTAACGGGCGGGCAGGGTGCAGGTGGCCGATCCGGAGACGGCGGAGGGATCGATGGGGGGAAGCCCCTGCCGTAACGGCTCGAGCATCGTCGATCCATTCGTCCCCATGCGAGGCACTCCCGGGAATCGCGGCTGTATCGGGTACTACGGGTACGCGGGGTACAGCGGCACAACACGAACGAGCACGCAGGTGCGCGGGCTCCATGGTTCCGAATGCGCAGGGCAGATGCAAGGGCAGATGCACGTGCACGCGCCGGACCTGTCCGACCCCGTGCCGGTTCTTGGCTATTTCTTCCCGGGGGAGGAATCGAGGGCTTCCGGATCTCTTCTCATTTCCGTAATCGAATGAGTACGGGCTGAAGCGTTTTGATGGCAGAATCCGGCTCTTGGGGTTCGGGGGAGCCCCGATGCCCAGGAAGCGATGGGGAGGGTTGGACCGGTGGCGGCAGGCGAGTCGAGTGGATCCGTGGTGCGGCGCATCCTGCTGGGCTCGCAGCTCAGGCGGCTGCGGGACTCCCGCGGTATCACCCGGGAAGCGGCCGGCTACTCGATCCGGGCTTCCGAATCGAAGATCAGCCGCATGGAGTTGGGACGGGTGAGCTTCAAGGCCAGGGACGTCGAGGACCTGCTCACGCTCTACGGAGTCACGGACGAGGCGGAGCGCGAGTCCCTGCTCGGTCTGGCCCGCGAGGCCAATGTGGCGGGCTGGTGGCACAGTTACGGGGACGTACTGCCCGGCTGGTTCCAGACCTACATCGGCCTGGAGGGCGCGGCCTCGCTCATCCGGATTTACGAAGTCCAGTTCGTGCACGGTCTGTTGCAGACCGAGGACTATGCGCACGCCGTCGTCTCCCGGGGCATGCGGGGCGCCCCCGCCGCTGAGATCGACCGCCGGGTCGCGCTGCGCCTGGAGCGCCAGAAGGCCCTCGTCTCCGAACGCGCCCCGAGCTTCCACGCCGTCCTCGACGAGGCCGCGCTGCGCCGTCCGTACGGCGGACGGGACGTGATGCGCGCGCAATTGCGGCATCTGATCGACATGTCGGAACGGCCCAACATCACGCTCCAGGTGATGCCCTTCAGTTTCGGCGGGCACGCGGGCGAGAGCGGCGCTTTCACGATGCTGCGATTCCCGGAATCCGATCTGTCGGACATTGTCTATTTGGAGCAGCTGACAAGTGCGCTCTATCTGGACAAGGCGGAAGAGGTCGCCCAGTACGAAAAGGCGATGACGCGTCTCCACGAGGAGAGCCCGGGACCCGAGGAGAGCCGGGATCTGCTGCGGGGACTTCTCCAACTCTCCTGACTTTTCAGTACGATGGCTCAACCGCAGGAGTCTGCACCTGAGTTAAGGGATCGCATGTCCTTCTTCCACGAGCTGGCCGCGCAGTACATCGACGGTGAATGGCGCGCCGGATCGGGTTCGTGGGACATCATCGATTTCAATCCCTACAACGGGGAAAAGCTCGCCGCCATCACCGTCGCCACCGCCGACGAGGTCGACCTGGCCTACCGCGCCGCCGAGCGCGCCCAGCGCGACTGGGCCGCCGCGACCGCGCACGAGCGCCGGGGCGTGCTGGAGCGGGCGGTGCGCATCACCGAGGAGCTGGCCGACGGCATCGTCGAGGCGATCGTCGACGAACTGGGCGGCACCCGCTCCAAGGCGCGCTACGAACTGGCCGCCGCCCAGGACTTCCTGCGCGAGGCCGCCCGCCAGAGCCTGCTCCCCTCCGCCCGGATCCTGCCCTCGCCGGTGGACGGCAAGGAGAACCGCCTCTACCGCGTCCCGGTCGGGGTGATCGGGGTCATCAGCCCCTTCAACTTCCCCTTCCTGGTCACGATGAAGTCCGTCGCCCCGGCCCTGGCGCTCGGCAACGCGGTCGTCCTCAAGCCCAACCAGAACGCCCCGGTCACCGGCGGCGGGCTGATCGCCCGGATCTTCGAGGAGGCCGGACTGCCGGCCGGGCTGCTCAACGTCGTCGTCACCGACATAGCGGAGATAGGCGACGCGTTCATCGAGCACCCCGTCCCCAAGGTGATCTCCTTCGCCGGATCGGACCGCACCGGCCGTCATGTCGCCGCGACCGCGGGCGCCCGCTTCAAGCGCGTCATCCTCGAACTCAGCGGCAACAGCGCCCTGGTGGTGCTCGACGACGCGGACATCGACTACGCGGTCGACGCCGCCGTCTTCAGCCGCTTCGTCTACCAGGGCCAGGTCTGCATGGCGGCCAACCGGATCCTGGTGGACCGGTCCGTGGCCGCCGAGTTCACCGAGAAGTTCACCGCCCGGGTGGCCGCCCTGCGCACCGGCGACCCGCGCGATCCGGAGACCGAGGTCGGTCCGGTCATCAACACCTTCCAGGCCGAGGCGCTGACCGCCCTGGTCGACCAGGCCGTCGCCGAGGGCGCCACCGCGCTCGTACGGGGACGCACCCGGGGCACGGTCGTCGGACCGACCGTGCTCACCGGCCTCCCGGCGGACTCCCCGCTGCTCACCCAGGAGATCTTCGGCCCGGTGGCCCTGCTGATCCCCTTCGACGGCGAGGACGAGGCCGTGCGGATCGCGGACGACAGCCCCTACGGCCTCAGCGGCGCGGTGCACACCGCCGACCCCGAGCGCGGGGTGCGGTTCGCCCGGCGGATCGACACCGGGATGTTCCACGTCAACGACGCCACCGTCCAGGACGATCCGCTGGTCGCCTTCGGCGGCGAGAAGGCGTCCGGGAACGGCCGGCTGAACGGCGACGCGACGGTGGAGGCGTTCACCACGCAGAAGTGGATCTCCATCCAGCACGGCCGGAGCCACTTCCCGCTCTGACCCTCCCGGACGGCTCCCCGGGGGCCGGTCCGCCCGCCCGGCTACTCTGGTCAAAGTTGATCAGAGAGGGTGGAGGCATGTCCGCGATCCGGCTGCTGGTCCTCGGCGCCGTCCGCCAGCACGGCCGTGCGCACGGCTACCAGGTGCGCAACGACCTGGAGTACTGGGGCGCGCACGAGTGGTCCAACGCCAAGCCGGGCTCCGTCTACCACGCGCTGAAACAGCTGGCCAAGCAGGGGATGCTGCTCGCCCACGAGGTGGCGCCGAGTACGGTCGGCGGCCCGCCGCGCATCGAGTACGAGATCACCGAACGCGGCACCGAGGAGTATCTGACCCTGCTGCGCGCCGCGCTGACCTCGTACGACCAGAAGATGGACGTGCTCTCCGCGGGCATCGGCTTCATCGTGGACCTGGAGCGCTCCGAGGCGGTGGCCCTGCTGAGGAAGCGGCTGGAGAACCTGGCGGTGTGGCGGACCGCGGTCACCGAGCACTACATCCCGCAGGACGGGCCCGAGGCGGTCGGCCACATCGGCGAGGTCATGAACCTCTGGGTGCACTCGGCGGACGCGGGCGCGGAGTGGACGCGCGGGCTGATCGCCCGCATCGAGAGCGGGGCCTACGTCTTCGCGGGCGAGGGCGACCCCTTCGTCGGGGTGCTGGCCGAGGGCCAGGAGAACCCGTACGCGACCGGGGTGCCGGATCCCGGGGACGCGCACTAATCAAGTTTGACGAATGGCGGTCCGTCGCCTACCTTTCGTTCCTCGCACTAGTCAAGTTTGACTACGAAGGGGTGAGGCGATGGAGACGGACGCGATCGTCGTCGAGGGAGTGCGCAAACGCTACGGGGCGCGGTACGCCCTGGACGGACTGGACCTGACCGTGCGCCGGTCCACCGTGCACGCGGTCCTGGGGCCGAACGGCGCGGGCAAGACCACGCTGGTCCGCATCCTGTCGACCCTGCTCCGGCACGACGCAGGCCGGGCCGAGGTGGCGGGCCGCGACGTCCGGAGGGAGCCGGGCGAGGTCCGCCGCCGGATCGGCCTGCTCGGGCAGCACGCGGCGCTCGACGAGGAGCTGGGCGGCCGGCAGAACCTGGAGATGTTCGGCCGGCTGTACCACCTGGGGGCGCGCCGGGCCGGGGCGCGGGCCGACGAACTGCTGGCCCGCTTCGGGCTCGACGACACCGGCCGCAAGGCGGTCCGCGCCTACAGCGGCGGGATGCGGCGCCGTCTCGATCTGGCCGCCGCCCTGATCACCGATCCGGAGGTGCTGTTCCTGGACGAGCCGACCACCGGGCTCGACCCGCGCGGCCGGGCCGAGGTGTGGGCTGCGGTCCGCTCCCTGGTCGGTGCCGGGACGACCGTCCTGCTGACCACGCAGTACCTGGAGGAGGCCGACCAGCTCGCCGACCGGATCTCCCTGGTGGACGGCGGCCGGGTGGCCGCCGAGGGCACGGCCGACGAGCTGAAGGCGCGCGTCGGCGGCGACCGCGTCGAGGTGGTGGTGCGGGACGCCGCCCAGGTGGAGCGCGCGGCGGCGCTGCTGCCCGGCGGCTCGGTGACCGACCGGGACCGCCGGACGGTCGGGGCCCCGGCCGCCGACCGGATGGCGGCGCTCGCCGGTGCCGTACGGGCGCTGGAGGAGGCGGACGTCGCGGTGGACGACATCGCCGTGCGCCGGCCGACGCTCGACGAGGTCTTCCTCTCCCTGACCGGGCGCGACGAGAGTGCGGAGGTGGCCGCGTGAGCGCGGTGGCATGGGTGGTGTCGGACTCCTGGACGATGACCCGGCGCGAACTGGCGCACTGGGCACGGCAGCCCGTGCAGGTGGCGGTGGGGCTGGTCTTCCCCGTGATGCTGCTGCTGATGTTCACCTATCTGGTGGGCGGCGGACGCGGCGTCGAGGGCGACCCGTCCGCGTACCTGGTGCCCGGGATGCTGACGCTGACCATGGCCTTCGGTCTGGAGGGGACGATGCTCGCGGTCACCCGGGACCTCGACAAGGGGGTCGTGGACCGGTTCCGCTCGATGCCGATGGTCTCCGGCACGGTGCTGGTCGGCCGCTCGGTCGCGGACATGCTCCAGTCGGTGGCCGGGCTGCTGGTGATGGGCGCGGTGGGGTACGCCGTCGGCTGGCGGTGGCACGGCGGGGCGGTCGCGGCGCTGGGGGCGGTGGGGCTGCTCCTGCTGCTGCGGTTCGCGATGCTGTGGGCCGGCATCCTGCTGGCGCTGGTGGCCGGGCGGCCGGAGCTGGTCCAGGCGGTGCAGATCCTGGTCTGGCCGGTGGGCTTCCTCTCCAACGTGTTCGCCGTCCCGGAGTCGATGCCGGGCTGGCTGGGCGCGGCCGTGGAGTGGAACCCGCTGTCGGCCACCGCGACGGCGGTGCGCGGACTGTTCGGGAACCCGGGCGGCGGCGGTGACTCCTGGGCCGCCGGCCACGCCGGACTCCTCGCGGTGCTCTGGCCGTTGGCGATGCTCGCGGTGTTCTTCCCGCTGGCGGTGCGGAGGTTCGCCCGGCTCAGCCGCTGAGCCTCAGTGGTGGAAGGAGGTGGCCGGGGCGTGGTCCCTGCTCAACGGGTGGTCCTGGGCCCGCAGTTCCGGCAGCAGGAGGGTCAGGTCCCCCAGGAGCAGCGCGGCCAGGTCCGAGGAGAAGCCGTTGCGGCAGACGATCCGCAGCACGGAGAGGTCCTCCCGGTTGGCGGGGAAGGTGTACGCGGGCACCAGCCAGCCCCGTTCGCGCAGCCGGCGGGAGACGTCGAAGACGTCGTACGCCGTCACCTCCGGCTTCGTGGTGAACGCGAAGACCGGCAACTGGTCGCCCCGGGTCAGCAGCCGGAAGTCGCCCAGCGCCTCGATCTTCCGCGCCAGCCCGGTCGCCACGTCCCGGGATGCCTGCTGCACGGCCCGGTAGCCCTCGCGGCCCAGCCGCAGGAAGGTGTAGTACTGCGCGACCACCTGGGCGCCGGGCCGGGAGAAGTTGAGCGCGAAGGTGGGCATGTCGCCGCCGAGGTAGTTGACCCGGAAGACCAGCTCCTCGGGCAGTTCGGCGGGCGAGCGCCACAGCGCCCAGCCCACGCCCGGGTAGACCAGTCCGTACTTGTGCCCCGAGGTGTTGATGGAGGAGACCCGGGGCAGCCGGAAGTCCCAGACCAGGTCCTCGTCGAGGAAGGGCGCCACCATGGCCCCGGACGCCCCGTCCACGTGGACGGGGATGTCCAGGCCGGTGCGCTCCTGGAGGGCGTCCAGGGCCGCGCACAGCTCGGCGACGGGTTCGTAGCTGCCGTCGAAGGTGGAGCCGAGGATGCCGACGACGCCGATGGTGTTCTCGTCGCAGAGTGCGGCGGCGGCCTGGGGGTCGAGGTGGAAGCGGTCGCCCTCCATGGGGACGAAACGCGGTTCGACCTCCCAGAAGGTGCAGAACTTCTCCCAGCAGACCTGCACGTTGACGCCCATCACCAGATTGGGCCGGGCGGTCGCCGGATAGCGGTCGGCGTTCTTCGCGGCCCAGCGCCGCTTGAGCGCCAGCGCGGCCAGCATGCACGCCTCGCTGGACCCGGTCGTCGAGCAGCCCACGGCCGACGACGGGTCGGGTGCGTTCCACAGATCGGCGAGCATCGCGACGCAGCGCCGCTCCAGTTCGGCGGTGCGCGGGTACTCGTCCTTGTCGATCATGTTCTTGTCGCGGCACTCGCCCATCAGCACCCCGGCCTGGGGCTCCATCCAGGTGGTGACGAAGGTGGCCAGGTTGAGCCGGGAGTTCCCGTCGAGCATCAGCTCGTCGTGGACGAGGCCGTAGGCGGTGCGCGGCGGCAGCGGTCCGTCGGGCATCCGGTGCAGGGGCGGCGCCGACTCCATCCCGGCGACCGGGTCGGCCTCCCCGAAGAAGGGGTTGAGCGCGAGCCTGCGGTGGGCGTCGGACGGTTCGGCGCTCGCGGCGGAGCCCTGGTGGAGCGGCATCGCTGACCTGCCCTTCCCGGCGTGGCGCCGGCCTGACGGAGGGTCCGGTGATGGACCTTCCCGACGATACGGACAGTTGGGGCGTCCGGCGCGTCGGGCTACCGCATCGGTGTCCCGTCCTCGCGCAGCTGCATCAGCGGGCGTCCGGTCGCCAGCAGCCAGCCGGGGAGCGTGGCGACGCAGAGCAGGGGGATCAGGTCCATGTCCGAGGCGAGGACCGCGGCGGTGAACAGGCTGAGCCAGCCCTGCCGGGTGATGGCGAGCAGGATCCCGAGCACCCCGCAGGTCACCGCGAGCGAGACCGGCACCGCGTCGACCAGGGCGTGGGCGCACAGCCCGAGCGCCACGCCGGAGAACACCGCGGGGAAGATCCGGCCGCCCCGGAAGCCGCAGGTCGCCGCGATCACCAGCGCCGCGGCCTTCACCACGGCCATGCCCGCGAACTCCCCGGCCGACCAGCCGTCCGGGTCGGCGGCGAGGGTCTTCACCTCGTCGAGCCCCTTGAAGAGGGTGAGGTGCCCGCCGAGGGCCCCCAGCAGCCCGAGGAGCAGCCCGCCCGCCGTCATCGCCAGGACCGGGTGGCGCAGCGCGCGGAACCCCCGGTGCACCGGCGGGAACGCGTACACCGCCGCGAGCCCCAGCAGTGCGCCGGCCGAGGTGATCACGACGGCGGAGAGCAGATCGCCCCAGTGCGGTCCGGGGTAGTCGGGCAGCGACAGGTCGAAGCTCGGGTGGGCCGCCAGCGTCATGGTGAGCGAACCGGCGGCACCGGCCGCCAGCGGCCCGAAGAGCCGGTCCCAGAGGGCGCCCGCGCCGGGGGCGGAGGCGAGCGTCTCGGAGAGGATCAGCGCGGCGGCGACCGGGGTGCCGAAGAGCGCCCCGATGGTGCCGGCGGCGGCGAGCCCGAGCCACAGCTCGGCCGGGGCACCGGGCGCGAAGCGGCGCCCCGCCCAGAAGGCGAGCGCGATGTTGGCGGCGGTGATCGGGTTCTCGGGGCCCAGGCTGACCCCGCCGGCCAGCGCCAGCACCGTCACCACCAGCAGCCCCGGCACCACCATCGGCGGCAGCGGCGGGTCGACCAGGCCCATGGTCGCCGGATCGGGTCCGGCCCGGCCGGGCACCGCCCGTACGGCCAGGCCGGTCACCAGGCCGATCGCGGTGAGCATGACGATCATCCAGAGCGAGGAGTAGCCGCCGATCGACAGCGCGTCCGGCAGCGTCTCCCAGAGCACGTCCTGGAGCCCCTCGGCGAGCAGGCTCACGCCGAGCAGGATCAGGGCGGACACCACACCGACCGCCAGGGCGGGCACGATGAGCAGCAGGAGCCGGCGCGCGGGCGCCGGAGCGGCGGGGGCGGCGGAATCGGTGGCCATGGGGGTCACCCTAGCCAGGCAAAAGGCTGATAACCCCGCAAATCGGGCGAAGAGTGCGGGGTTTCGGACTTGCACCTCACGTCACGTCAGGACCGAGGCTCGGACACGTACCGACCACAGGGAAGGAGCGGGGGAACCGTGGAGTACTCCGTGGGACAGGTCGCCGGATTCGCCGGGGTCACGGTGCGCACGCTGCACCACTACGACGGCATCGGACTGCTCTCGCCCGGCGGGCGCAGCCATGCCGGCCACCGGCGGTACGACGACGCCGACCTCGACCGGCTCCAGCAGATCCTGTTCTACCGGGAGCTGGGTTTCCCCCTCGACGAGATCGCCGCGCTGCTCGACGATCCGGGCGCGGACGCGCGGGAGCACCTGCGCCGCCGGCACGCCCTCCTGGAGCGTCGGATCGCCGAACTGCAACGGATGGCCGATGCGGTGGAGAGAGCCATGGAGGCACGGAAGATGGGTATCGACCTCACGCCCGAGGAACGGTTCGAGGTCTTCGGGGACAAGGACCCGGAGCGGTACGCCGAGGAGGCCGAGCGCCGCTGGGGAGGCACCGAGTCCTACGCGGAGTCGCAGCGCCGGGCCGCCCGCTACACCAAGGAGGACTGGCAGCGCATGCACGCCGAGGTCGCCTCCTGGGGCGAGCGCTACGACGCCCTGATGGCGGACGGCGAGCCCGCCGACGGGGAGCGGGCCATGGACATGGCCGAGGAGCACCGGCTCCACATCACGGGCTGGTTCTACGAGTGCTCCACCGAGATGCACCGGGGGCTCGCGGAGATGTACGTCTCCGATCCCCGGTTCAAGGCGTACTACGACTCGATGCGGCCGGGCCTGGCCGAGCACCTGAGGGACGCGATCGAGGCCAACGCCCGGCGCCGGGGCTGAGCGGCACGGCGGCTGAGCGGGGGCGGGTGTCCGCCCCCGCTCAGGTCCGGCTGATCACGGCGGCGGTCCCGTACGCGCAGACCTCCGTGCCGACGTCGGCCGCCTCCGTCACGTCGAAGCGCATCATCAGCACCGCGTTGGCCCCCCGCGCCCGCGCCTGCTCGACCAGGCGCTCCATGGCCTGGTTGCGGGTCTCGACCAGGGTCTTGGTCAGCCCTCTCAGCTCGCCGCCGATCATGGACTTCAGCCCGGCGCCGATCTGGCTGCCCAGATGGCGGGAGCGGACCGTCAGTCCGAACACCTCCCCGATCACCTGCGTCACCTGGTGTCCGGGGACATCGTTGGTCGTGACGACCAGCACATCGGACTGGGCCGCCTGGCCGCCGCCGTACTCCTCCATGCCCATGGGTGGCACCTCCTGGAGAAGAGTTTTGCCCCGCTTCGCCCCCTGTGCATCTCCACAGCGGCCGGTGGAACCCGGAGCCCTCCCGCGGCGTTGATAGCTTTGGGCGGCCACGCAGCCGCCATCGACCCACATCCTGGAGCCCGGACCCTTGAATACGCTTGCGCTCGGACCCAGCTGGCTGGATCCGGACCACCTCATCGGTCAGTTCGGGCTGATCGGCGTGCTGGTCATCGTCTTCGCAGAGTCGGGGCTGCTGATCGGGTTCTTCCTGCCCGGCGACTCGCTCCTGTTCACCACGGGCCTGCTGGTGACGACGGACAAGCTGGACACCCCGCTCTGGCTGGTCTGCGTGCTCGTCGCGCTCGCCGCGATCATCGGCGACCAGGTGGGCTATCTCTTCGGCCGCAAAGTCGGCCCCTCGCTCTTCAACCGCCCGGACTCCCGCCTCTTCAAGCAGGAGAACGTCGAGAAGGCCCACGAGTTCTTCGAGAAGTACGGGCCCAAGTCGCTGGTCCTGGCCCGCTTCGTGCCCATCGTGCGGACGTTCACGCCGATCATCGCGGGCGTCAGCCGGATGAACTACCGCTCCTTCATCACGTTCAACATCATCGGCGGTGTCCTCTGGGGCGTCGGCGTGACCCTGCTCGGCGCCGGCCTGGGCCAGATCGACTTCGTGCACGAGAACATCGAGGCGATGCTCGTCCTCATCGTGCTGATCTCCGTCGTCCCGATCGGCATCGAGTACCTGCGCGCCCGCTCCAAGTCGAAGAGGGAGGCCGCCGCCGGCGGCGCCGACGACCCGGAGCGGGCCCCCGGCACCGCCCCGGCCGCCCGCCGCGGCGGCCGGCACGCCAAGCGCTGAACCCGCCGCCCGGGGGTCCGGGCCCCTGACCTCGGGGCCCCGGCCCCTGCCGTCCGTGCCCCCGGTCCCGGCTCCCGGGTCCCGGGTCAGAAGCCGCGCGTCCGCTTGGCCGCGCGGCGGCTCGACCTGCCGACCGCCCCCGGCATGAACATCCGGGAGATCTCGCTCCCGAGATTCACCCCGATCGCGATGGCCAGCGCCGTCGCCACCGCCGTCGACAGCGAGGCCAGCCCCCGGTCCAGCTCGTTCTGCGCCACGCCCAGCAGACCGAAGTACGTCGCCGAACCGGGCAGCAGCGGACCGATGGCCGCCGTGATGTACGGCAGCGACGACGTCGAGCGGTACCGCGAGAACAACTGCCCGAACAGCCCCACCAGACCGGCCGCCGCCGCCGTGGACGCCACCGCCGACAGACCCCCGGTCCGGGCCATCGCCCCGTAGATCACCCAGGCCACGCCCCCGTTCAGGGTCACCGCCAGCACCGTGGCCCGCTCCTGCTGGAGCAGGATCGCGAACGCGAGCGTCAGCATCATCGAGGCCAGGATCTGCACCACCGGCCGGTCGTGCGTGATGAACCGCGCCTCCGGGTCCAGCTCGGCCCCCAGCTGAAGCCCCCCGTACAGCGCCAGCAGCACCCCGGCGACGATGGCGATGAAGAAGTACATGACCTCCAGCAGCCGTGCCGAGGCGGTGATGTAGTAGCCCGTCAGCCCGTCCTGCACCCCCGCCACCAGGGCCCGCCCCGGCAGCAGCGCGAACAGCCCACCGGTGATCACCGCCGACGGCCGCACGTCCGACCAGTGCGTCAGGGTCAGCGCCACCCCCATCGCGGCCGGCGGCATCGCGGCCACCGCGAACTGGTAGAACTCCGGCAGCCCCCGCCCCGCGCACAGCCAGGCCAGCCGGTCCCCGAGCATCGCGCCCAGCGCCGCCACCAGGAAGACCAGCGGACCACCGCCCACCAGCACCGAGGCCGCCCCCGCCAGCAGCCCCGCGGACAGCGTCAGCACCCAGCCGGGGTACGGATGCCGGTTGCGCCGGATCTCCGCCAGCCGCCGGTAGGCCTCCTCCAGGGAGACCTCCGCGTCCTCGCTGGTGATGTCGTCGATCAGCCGGAAGACCGCGGTCAGCCGGGTGTAGTCCGTGCCCCGGCGGCGCACGGTGCGGCTCGCCGTCACCGGATCGTCGACCAGCGAGGGCTGGTGCGAGATCGACAGCAGGGTGAACGTCACCGTCGGCTCGCAGCGGTCCAGCCCGTAGCTGCGGCTCACCGCGAACATCGCCGCCTCGACGTCCTCGGCCCCCTCGCCCCCGGCCAGCAGCAGCTCACCGATGCGCAGCGTCAGGTCGAGCACCCGGGGCACGGCCGGACCCGCGTCGTCGTGCCGCTGGACGACTTCCGGCGCCGGACGATCGGCCACCGGCATCCGCAGCATCGTGCGCATCCGGTCCTGCCAGGGCGCCTCCCGGGTCAGCCGGACCATCGGGATGCCGTGCGCCGGGGTGAAGGCCGGAGGGGAGGAGCGGACGTCGTAGGTGCGGGGCGGGGCGAACGCCGAGCCGATCGTCTCCGAACCGGAAGCGGAACCCGAACCGGAACCCTGGGCCGGGCCCTGCGGCTCGGGCGTCAGCCCCTCCGGAAGAGCGAACTCCGACGTCGGATGGTCGTCGTCCACCGGAGTGGACCTCTCCACCCCGGCAGGCTGGGAGAAGGCGCTGCGCGCCTCGTCGGACTGGGGCTTCTGGTCATCGGGACCGCCCGGTTCCGCCACTGCTCGACCTCGCTCCTCATCGGCTGCGCGTCCACAGGGCCTGTCCGGCCACTCCCGTCCGACGGCCCTCCGGGCGGACGACGGGAAGGGCCGGACAGGCCCTCGGCCGCGCTTCTGCCCAGTATGGCCACGGCTATGGCCGGACAGCCGAACGGGCGGCACACCCGCGAAGGTGTACCGCCCGCGACACGCTGTACCGAACCTCAAGCGGAACGGTGGGACAGCGCTGCGTCAGTGAGCGCCGCCCTGCGCCTCCAGGCGCTTGTACGAGGCTTCGATCTCGGCCTCCGCCTCGGCGCGGCCGACCCAGTCGGCGCCCTCGACGGACTTGCCCGGCTCCAGGTCCTTGTAGACCTCGAAGAAGTGCTGGATCTCCAGGCGGTCGAACTCCGACACGTGGTGGATGTCGCGCAGGTGCTCCACCCGGGGGTCGGAGGCCGGCACGCACAGCAGCTTGTCGTCGCCGCCGGCCTCGTCCGTCATCCGGAACATGCCGATCGCGCGGCACTTGATGAGGCAGCCCGGGAAGGTCGGCTCGTCCAGGATGACCAGCGCGTCCAGCGGGTCGCCGTCCTCGCCGAGGGTGTTCTCGACGAAGCCGTAGTCCGCGGGGTAGCTCGTCGAGGTGAAGAGTCGACGGTCCAGACGGATCCGGCCGGTCTCGTGGTCCACCTCGTACTTGTTCCGCGAACCCTTCGGAATCTCGATGGTGACGTCGAACTCCACGGGTGGCTCCTCCATGATCAACACATACGACTGGTGGTTAAGTGTCCCCCACGGAGATGTGTGCTCGCGAAAGGGGCTGGTCAACGGTGGCCGAGCCGGGGAAAAGACCGTCGTTCAACCCGCTCTCCGCGCTGAAGGGGAGGGCCCTCACGGACCACCTCTCGCTGCGCAACGGACTGAGCGACCGGCAGTTCACGGCCGTCTCCGCCGTCCTGGGCCTGGCGCTCGCCGCCGGCGCCGTCCTCGCCGCCGGTCCCTGGGACTCGGGTCAGCGTAAGGCCGAGCAGGACTGGGCGGCCGCCCGGACCCGGACAGGTGGCGCACATCACGAACCCGGCACCGTCGCCGCCGCCCCCGCCCCCAGCGCCCCGGCCGTTCTCGCCCCCCTGGGCACCGCGTCCGGCGACGCCACCCCCCGGACGGCCGACGCCCCCGCCACCGCCCCCCTGCGCGCCACCCTGGACCCGCTCCTGAGGAACCCCGCGCTCGGCACCCGGCGCAGCGCCGTCGTCATCGACACGGCCACCGGCCGGCGGCTCTACGGCGTCGCCGCCGACGCGCCCATGACCCCCGCCTCCACCATCAAGATCGCCACCACCGTCGCCGCCCTCACCGCGCTCGGCCCGGACGACCGCATCCCCACCACCGTCCGGGCCTCGAAGGACCTGCGCACCGTCACCCTCGTCGGCGGCGGCGACCCCACCCTCGACCGGGCGGCCCTGCGCACCCTGGCCGCCGACACCGCCCGCGCCCTCAAGGAGGGCGGCGTCCGCTCCGTACGGCTGCGCTACGACACCTCCGCCTACTCCGGACCGGCGCTCCACCCGATCGGCCCCAACGAGAACCTCGCCCCGCTCAGCGCCCTGATGATCGACGAGGGGCGGCTCGACAAGAGCTCCAGCGGGCCCGCGCCGCGCAGCGAGGACCCGGCGGGCGACGCCGCCGACGCCTTCGGGAAACTCCTCGAACAGGCCGGCGTCGACACCGGCGAAGGCGCCGCCCCCGGCCGCGCCGCCGCCGGCTCCGCACCCGTCGCCCGGCACCTGTCCGCGCCGCTCTCCGCCCTGGTCGAACGGGCCCTCACCCACAGCGACAACGACATCGCCGAGGCGCTCGCCCGCCGCACCGCGCACGCCGCCGGGCAGAAGGCCGACTTCCGGGGCGGCGGACGCGCCGTCACCGCCCAGCTGAAGAAGCTCGGACTGCCCCTCAAGGGCGTCACCGTCGCCGACGGCAGCGGACTGGACCGCGAGGACAAGGTCACCGCCGCCCTCCTCGCCGGGCTCCTGGCCCGCGCCGCCGACCCCGCCCATCCCGAACTCCGCCCCGTCCTCACCGGCCTCCCGGTGGCCGGCTTCAGCGGCACCCTCAGCGGCCGCTACACCACGAAGTCCGGCGGCACCGGCCTGGTCCGCGCCAAGACCGGCACCCTCACCGGCGTCAACACCCTCTCCGGCACCGTCGTCGACCCCGCCGGACGGCTCCTCGCCTTCGCCTTCCTCGCCTCCGGCACAACCGCTCCGGCCGAGGCCCAGTCCGCCCTCGACTCCCTCGCCGCCGCCCTGGCGGCCGGCCACCGCTGACCGGCCGGACGCCGCCCTCCGGCCCGTCAACACCGCTCCGCATCAAGGGCGGAGCACGTACGGTTGACGCATGACGCGCATCGGTGGTGCCGGGATGGTCGACTGGAATCTCGCGGTCGCGACCGCGACCCGGCTTGTGCGGCCGGGCCCCGAGGTCAGCCGGGAGGAGGCCCGCGAGGTCGTCGCGGAGCTGCGCCGGCACGCCAAGGCGGCCGAGGAGCACGTCCGCGCCTTCACCCGGATGATCCCGGAGGGCACCGAACCGGAGGACACCCCCGTCCTGGTCGTCGACCGGGCGGGCTGGATCCGGGCGAACGTCGCGGGCTTCCGGGAACTGCTGCGCCCCCTCCTGGAGAAGATGGAGGAGCGGCGCGGCGGCGGCGCGGGCGGCGCCGTCCTCGGCGCGGTCGGCTCCAAGGTGACCGGCGTCGAGGTCGGGATGCTGCTGTCGTTCCTGGCCTCCCGGGTCCTCGGCCAGTACGAGACCTTCGCCCCCGCCACCCGCGATCTGCCCGCCTCCGCCGAGGGCGGCGGCAGGCTGCTGCTGGTCGCCCCGAACATCGTCCACGTCGAACGGGAGCTGGAGGTCGACCCCCACGACTTCCGCCTCTGGGTCGCCCTCCACGAGGAGACCCACCGCACCCAGTTCACCGCCGTGCCCTGGCTCCGCGACCACCTCCAGGGCGAGATCCAGTCATTCCTCGACGAGACCGACGTCGACCCGATGACCTTCCTCGAACGGCTCCGCGAGGCCGCCCAGTCCCTCGCCGGGGGCCGCCCCGAGGGCGAGGAGGGAGAGGACGGCGGACGCAGCCTGGTCGAGCTCGTCCAGACCCCCGCCCAGCGCGAGATCCTCGGCCGCCTCACCGCGGTGATGTCCCTCCTGGAGGGCCACGCCGACTACGTGATGGACGGCGTGGGCCCCGAAGTGGTGTCCTCCGTCGGCGAGATCCGCGAGAAGTTCCAGAAGCGCAGGGCGCGCGGCGCGAGCCGCCTGGACCAGGCCCTGCGCAAGCTCCTCGGCCTCGACGCCAAGCTCCGCCAGTACCGCGACGGCGAACGCTTCGTGCGCGCCGTCGTCGACGCGGTCGGCATGGACGGCTTCAACCGGGTCTGGACCTCGCCCAACACCCTGCCCACCAAGGCGGAGATCGCCGCCCCCGAGGACTGGATCGCCCGCGTGCACCGCTGAGGGACGCCCCGGAAGCGGAGCTGCCCGGCGGATCATGGACGAGGGGGGCGCTCACCGGACACTTCCACGAGGGCAACGCGCCGGTAATCACCCATCCGAGGGACCGTAGGGGCATGGGAAGGCGTGCAATGCTCGATGAACGGCATTGCTCTGTCACCATCGACGCACTCTGAGTGACGGCACTCCTTCCCGTCCCGGAACTCGGAGGCTCCTCTCCAGAACTTCACGAAGGGCACCGGACATGGGTCCCCATCCTGCGGTCGCGGCGATACGCCTGGCGGTCCGCCGCGTACTCCACGACGTACTCAACGAACACACCGAACGAGCCGAACGGACCGATCGGGCCCCGCGCCCCGAGCTCGTCCGGGCCGGCTCCGGCGGACGGGCCCCCGCCCTCCCCGAACGGCCCGACACCCCCCTGGGCCCCCTGGTCCTGGTCGCCTGCTCCGGCGGCGCCGACTCCATGGCCCTCGCCTCCGCCCTCGCCTTCGAGGCCCGCAAACTCCCCGTCCGCGCCGGCGGCATCACCGTCGACCACGGCCTCCAGGACGGCTCCGACCTCCGCGCCGCCGAGGTCGCCGGCCGCCTCAGCGCCCTGCGCCTCGACCCCGTCGAAGCCGTCGCCGTCCACGTCGGCCGCGACGGCGGACCCGAGGCCGCCGCCCGCGACGCCCGCTACGCCGCCCTCGACGCCGCCGCCGAACGCCACGGCGCCGCCGCCGTCCTGCTCGGCCACACCCGCGACGACCAGGCGGAGACCGTCCTGCTCGGACTCGCCCGCGGCTCCGGCATCCGCTCCCTGTCCGGCATGGCCGCCGCCTCCGGACCGGCCGGCCGCTACCGCCGCCCCTTCCTCCAGCTCGACCGGCAGACCGCCCGCACCGCCTGCATGGCCCAGTCCCTGCCCGTCTGGGACGACCCGCACAACATCGACCCCGCCTACACCCGCTCCCGGCTGCGCCACGAGGGCCTGCCCGCCCTGGAGAAGGCCCTGGGCAAGGGGGTCGTCGAAGCACTCGCCCGTACGGCCCAGCTCTCCCGCGACGACGCGGACGCCCTCGACACCTGGGCCGCCGAGGCCGGACGTGACGTGCGCGACGACGCGGGCCGGCTGGAGTGCGCCAAACTGCACGCGCTGCCCCCCGCCGTCCGCCGCCGCGTCCTGCGCCGCGCCGCCATAGAAGCCGGTTCCCCGGCCGGTTCGCTCTTCGCCCGGCACATCGAGGAAGTCGACCGCCTCGTCACCGGCTGGCGCGGCCAGCAGGCCATCAACCTCCCCGGCCGCGTCGAAGCCCTGCGTCAGGGTGGCAGACTGGTCATTCGGCAGAGCTGACGCACAAGCGTGCTGACATGCAGGGCGAGCGGCCGCCCGGGCCCGGGACCACGTCCCGGACCCGCCAGGCGGAGAAAGAGACGCGGGTGAACGAGAAGGACATGGGCGCCGACCTCCAGGCGGTGCTCCTCACCAAGGAAGAGATCGACGCGAAGCTCGTCGAGCTGGCCGCGAAGATCGACGCGGAGTACGCCGGCAAGGACCTGCTCCTCGTCGGAGTCCTCAAGGGCGCGGTCATGGTCATGGCGGACCTGGCGCGCGCGCTGTCCACCCCCGTCACCATGGACTGGATGGCCGTCTCCTCGTACGGCGCGGGCACCCAGTCCTCCGGGGTCGTACGGATCCTCAAGGACCTCGACACCGACATCAAGGGCAAGCACGTCCTGATCGTCGAGGACATCATCGACTCGGGCCTGACGCTGTCCTGGCTGATGTCGAACCTGGGCTCGCGCGAGCCGGCCTCGCTGGAGATCTGCACCCTGCTGCGCAAGCCGGACGCGGCGAAGGTCGCGCTCGACTGCAAGTGGGTCGGCTTCGACATCCCCAACGAGTTCGTCGTCGGCTACGGGCTGGACTACGCGGAGAAGTACCGCAACCTCCCGTTCGTCGGCACCCTCGCCCCGCACGTGTACGGCGGCTGACCACGCCGGGACAACCCGCCCCGGGGGCGGGGAACCCTCACCGGGGTCCCGCCGTTGAGCCTTCGAAGGCGGGTTTGCCGGACGTCCCAGGCGGACGTCGGCGACAATGCCGGTGTACCGTCCGAAGAACAGTCTTTACTCACAGCAGCATTTACCTACGGGCAGGAGGGACGGGGCGGCTTCCGCTCCGTATGGATGGACGTGAAGCGATACTTCCGTGGGCCGGTCATGTGGATCGTGCTGGCCGTCCTCGCCGTGGTCGTGTTGATGAATGTCGTCGGCTCGGGTGGCGGCTACAAGACGGTGGACACCGGCAAGGTGATCCAGGCGATCAATAAGAACCAGGTGGACGAGGCCAAGCTCACCACCGGCGACGATCACATCATCAAGATCGAGCTGAAGGACGGCCAGAAGCTCTCGGGCGAGTCCGGCAGCAAGTTCCAGGCGAGCTACATCGGCGACCAGGGCGTCCAGATCGCCGACGCGCTGCAGAAGAAGTTCGAGAGCGGTGACATCGACAAGGGCTACACCGTCTCGCCGTCGAAGCAGTCCCCGTTCGTCTCGATCCTCTTCACGCTGCTGCCGTTCGTCCTCATCGTGGTCGTCTTCCTGTTCCTGATGAATCAGATGCAGGGCGGCGGCTCCAAGGTCATGCAGTTCGGCAAGTCCAAGGCCAAGCTGATCACCAAGGACACCCCCAAGACGACCTTCGCCGACGTGGCGGGTTCGGACGAGGCGGTCGAGGAGCTCCAGGAGATCAAGGAGTTCCTCCAGGAGCCGGCGAAGTTCCAGGCCGTCGGTGCCAAGATCCCCAAGGGCGTCCTGCTGTACGGCCCTCCCGGTACGGGCAAGACCCTGCTCGCCCGCGCCGTCGCCGGCGAGGCGGGCGTCCCGTTCTACTCGATCTCCGGCTCCGACTTCGTCGAGATGTTCGTCGGTGTCGGTGCCTCCCGGGTGCGCGACCTCTTCGAGCAGGCCAAGGCGAACGCCCCGGCGATCGTCTTCGTCGACGAGATCGACGCCGTCGGCCGCCACCGCGGCGCCGGCATGGGCGGCGGCCACGACGAGCGCGAGCAGACGCTCAACCAGCTCCTCGTGGAGATGGACGGCTTCGACGTGAAGGGCGGCGTCATCCTGATCGCCGCCACCAACCGGCCCGACATCCTCGACCCGGCGCTGCTGCGTCCGGGCCGCTTCGACCGCCAGATCGCGGTCGACCGCCCCGACATGCAGGGCCGTCTGGAGATCCTCAAGGTCCACCAGAAGGGCAAGCCGGTCGCCCCGGACGTCGACCTCGGCGCCGTCGCCCGCCGCACGCCCGGCTTCACCGGTGCCGACCTGTCGAACGTGCTGAACGAAGCGGCGCTCCTCACGGCGCGCGGCAACCAGAAGCTCATCGACAACGCCACGCTCGACGAGGCCATCGACCGCGTCGTGGCGGGTCCGCAGAAGCGGACCCGGATCATGTCCGAGAAGGAGAAGAAGATCACCGCGTACCACGAGGGCGGACACGCCCTGGTCGCGGCGGCCTCTCCCCAGTCGGACCCGGTCCACAAGATCACGATCCTCTCCCGCGGCCGCGCCCTCGGTTACACGATGGTGCTCCCGGAGGAGGACAAGTACTCCACGACCCGCAACGAGATGCTCGACCAGCTGGCGTACATGCTGGGCGGGCGCGCGGCCGAGGAGCTGGTCTTCCACGACCCGACCACGGGTGCGGCGAACGACATCGAGAAGGCCACCGCGACGGCCCGTGCGATGGTCACGCAGTACGGCATGACCGAGCGGCTCGGCGCGATCAAGTTCGGCGGCGACAACACCGAACCGTTCGTGGGCCGCGAGATGGGCCACCAGCGCGACTACTCGGAAGAGGTCGCCGCGCTGGTCGACGAAGAGGTCAAGAAGCTCATCGAGACCGCCCACAACGACGCGTGGGAGATCCTCGTCGAGAACCGCGACGTGCTGGACGCCCTGGTCCTCCAGCTCCTGGAGAAAGAGACCCTGGGCAAGGCGGAGATCGCCGAGATCTTCGCCCCGATCGTCAAGCGCCCGGCCCGCCCCGCGTGGACCGGTTCCGCCCGGCGCACGCCGTCCACCCGGCCCCCGGTGCTCTCCCCGAAGGAGCTCGCCCTCACCAACGGCGCCACCACCGCCAACGGCTCGGTCACGGAGACCCCCGCCGAGCCGGTCGCGGAGGACCGCCCCGAGAGCTAGACCCGTCCCCGGTGTGGTCCCCGTCACGGGGCCCGCACCGGGCCCGGAATGGATGCCGCGCCCCCCAGGTTTTAGCCTGTGGGGGCGCGGCATTTCCGTACACCTGCGCGGATGACACCGCGGCACGGCATAGAGGAACGAGGCACAGATGACCGACCCGGTGACGCTGGACGGCCAGGGTTCGATCGGCGAGTTCGACGAGAAGCGGGCCGAGGCGGCCGTACGCGAACTCCTGATCGCCGTCGGCGAGGACCCGGACCGGGAGGGCCTGCGGGAGACGCCGGCGCGGGTGGCGCGGGCGTACAAGGAGATATTCGCGGGGCTGTACCAGGAGCCCGAGGACGTCCTGACGACTACGTTCGACCTGGGCCACGACGAGATGGTGCTCGTCAAGGACATCGAAGTATTCAGTACGTGTGAACACCATCTGGTCCCGTTCCGCGGCGTCGCGCACGTGGGCTACATCCCCGCGACCAGCGGAAAGATCACCGGGCTCTCGAAGCTGGCCCGGCTGGTGGACGTCTACGCCCGCCGGCCGCAGGTCCAGGAACGGCTGACCACGCAGATCGCCGAGTCGCTGATGGAGATCCTGGAGCCGCGCGGCGTCATCGTCGTCGTGGAGTGCGAGCACATGTGCATGTCGATGCGCGGTATCCGCAAGCCTGGCGCGAAGACCCTGACCTCGGCGGTCCGCGGCCAGCTCCGCGACCCCGCGACGCGCGCCGAGGCGATGAGCCTGATCATGGCTCGCTGAGCCGGAGCGGCTCCCCTACGCCCCCGCCGCGCTTCTGCCGTTGGCGCCGTCCTTGTCGTCCGGGAGTTTGCAGACGTGTTCGAGGAAGAGGGCGGCGGCGACGACGGCGATGCCGGCGAGGACGGCGGAGCCGGCGTAGATGGCCTGGTCGCGGCGGGGCGGGATGTCGAGGGAGCCGAGGAGGAAGATGCCGTCCCCGGCGTACATTCCGGCGACCAGGGCGACGACGAGGGCGCTGGCCTGGGCGAAGACGACGGCGCGGGCGGCCATCATCGGCTCGACGCCCTTCGCGCCGGGGCGCCGCTCGCGCTGGGCGCGGAGGCGGGCGCGCAGGGAGAGGGCCGTGGCCAGCAGGACGACGGCGATGACGGCGAGCACGATGGGGGCGGCCAGGGGGACGGCCGGCAGGGTGCCGAAGGCGCTCCAGAGGCGCGCGGCGCCCCAGGAGAGGACCCCGGCGGCGGCGAAGAGGCCCGCCAGTACTCCGAGCCGTAGTTGCTTCACCGGGTGTGCCGCCCTTCGCCGCCTGTTCCTGTCCTGCTGTCTGCGATGAGCCTAACGACTACTCGGGCAGCCGGAGTTCCAGATCGGTGCGGGGGAGCACGCCGCCGCGGCCCACGCCGTCCAGCAGCTCGGCGACCGGTCCGGCGCCGGGGAGCTGGGCCTCGGGGTCGACGTCGTGCCACGGGGCGAGGACGAAGGCGCGCTCACGGGCCCGGGGGTGGGGGAGGGTGAGCGCGGGATCTTCGGAGACCACGTCCGCGTACGCGACGATGTCGACGTCGATGGTGCGCGGGCCCCAGCGCTCGTCGCGGACGCGGTCGAAGGCTTCCTCGATGGCCTGGCCGCGCTCCAGCAGGGAGGACGGGGGCAGCGTCGTCTTCACGACGACCACCGCGTTGAAGTACGACGGCTGGGAGCCCGGCTCGACGCCCCAGGGCTCCGTCTCGTACACCGGGGAGACGGCCTTGACCCGCAGGCCCGGGGTGTCCTCCAGGGCGTCGATGGCGCCTTGGAGGGTCTCCAGGCGGTTGCCCAGGTTGGAGCCGAGCGAAAGCACGGCCCGTTTGGGGTTGGAGAGGGTGATGTCCGCGGCGTCCACCTGCTCGACCACGGAGGCGGGCACCGGCTGTACGGTCGGGTCGCTCTGCCCCTCGGGTGAAAATGCAGTCATGCTCGGCTCCGGGTGATGGTGACGGTGACGTCGTCGAAGGGGACGGTGATGGGCGCGTCCGGCTTGTGCACCACGACCTCCACCTCCTGGACGCCTTCGTGCGTGAGGCACCGCTGGGCGATGCGCTCGGCGAGCGTCTCGATGAGATCGACCGGCTCGCCCTGGACCACGTCGACGACCTCCTCGGCGACCACGCCGTAGTGCACGGTCCTCGTCAGGTCGTCGGTGGCTGCCGCGGGGCGGGTGTCGAGGCCGAGCACCAGGTCCACGATGAACGTCTGCCCCTCTTCCCGTTCCTTGGGGAAGACGCCATGGTGCCCACGGGCCTTGAGGCCGCGCAGCGCGACACGATCCACGCGAATCACTCCTGCCTGTTGTTGTCGAAGGGGGTGCGGGCCGCGTGCGGGCGGCGGGTACCCGGATCCGAATCTACCCGCGGGCACCGACATCCCTCCCCCATGGGGGCTATGGACAGGGCGTCACGGGACTGGTAGCCGACTGGCCCTCGTACCCCGATGTGCCCGGGTCCAACCCCGTCGGGCCGCCTTTGGGCCCGCGGGTGTGGGGGAACCCACTCAGGAGGGGGAGTCTTCGTCCGTTTCCTCGCCGGTTTCGGCCAGTACGGGTGATCCGTGGTGCGACCAGAGTTTCCAGCCGTCCGGAGTGCGCCGGAAGACATTGGTGGCGACGACCAGTTGGCCGACGAGCGGGCCGAGCGAGCCGCCCTCCTCGGCGGGGCCGCCGCTGAGGATGTTCTCGGTGCAGGTGACCAGTGCGGTGTCCCCGGTCATGGAGACCACGACGTCGGTGAGGAAGAACTGGATGTAGTCGGTGCTCGCCATGATCAGCGCGTAGCTCCGCAGCACCTCGCGGCGTCCGGAGAGCACCGGCCAGCCGGGGTGGACGCAGGAGACCGTCAGGTCCTCGCCGGGGAGGAAGAGGGAGGTCAGCGCGTCCAGGTCGCCCTCCTCCACGGCCGTGTAGAACGCGGTGTTGGCCTGCTCGACCGCCTCGATGTCGGCGGCGGCGGAGGCGGGGTCGTCCCGGGGACCGTTCACGCGGCTCCTTCGACCGCGCGGGCGACCCGGACGGCGTCGGCGGTGGCCCGCACCTCGTGGACCCGGACGGCCCAGGCTCCGGCGGCCGCGGAGAGGGCGGAGACGGCGGCGGTGGCCGCGTCGCGTTCCCGGGCGGGCGGCGGTGCGCCGCCCTCGCGGGCCAGGACCCGGCCGAGGAACCGTTTGCGGGAGGCGGCGACCAGCAGGGGCCGGCCGAGGCCGTGCAGGGCGTCGAGCCGGGCGATGAGGGCCAGGTCGTGGGCGGCCTCCTTGGCGAAGCCGAGACCGGGGTCGATCACGATCCGTTCGGGGGCGACACCGCCGGTGACCACGGCGTCCATCCGGGCGCGCAGTTCGTCGACGACCTCGGTGACGACGTCCTCGTACACCGCGCGGCTGTTCATGGACGCGCTGAATCCGCGCCAGTGCATGACGACGAAGGGCACCGAGGCGGCGGCGACGACCGGGACCATGTCGGGGTCGGCGAGGCCCCCGCTGACGTCGTTGACCAGGACCGCTCCGGCGGCGACGGCCTGCTCGGCGACGCGGGCCCGCATGGTGTCGACGGAGACCGTGACCCCCTCGGAGGCGAGTCCGCGCACGACCGGCACGACGCGTCGCAGTTCCTCGGCCTCGTCCACCCGGGTGGCGCCGGGGCGGGTCGACTCGCCGCCGACGTCGACCAGGTCGGCGCCCTCCGCGACCAGGTCGAGGCCGTGCTTGACGGCCGTCGTGGTGTCGAACCAGCGGCCCCCGTCCGAGAAGGAGTCGGGGGTCACGTTGACGACGCCCATGACCGCGCAGCGGTCCCACTCGGGCAGGCCCTGGACCGTGCCGCGTCCTTGCAACGTACTCATGCGACCAGCGTAAGGGCTGGCCCGCCAGGAACTGCGGGCCAGCCTTCAGGCCTGAGGGGGTGCGGTCAGGCGGGGCGGACGCCCTGCTCACCCGGGGAGGGGCGGGTGTGGGGGCAGGGGCGGCGGCCGCCGGGGGAGAGCCGGCGGGCCAGGGGGCGGGGGAGGCCGAGGGTGACGAAGCCCTCGGCCTGCATGGCGGCGAAGGAGATCCTGGGCAGGTCGCGGGCGGTGCGGTAGACGACGAAGCGGGGCTCCCAGCGGGGCCGGAACTTGGCGTTGAACTTGTACAGCGATTCGATCTGGAACCAGCGGGAGAGGAAGACCAGCAGTCCGCGCCAGACGCGCAGCACCGGGCCCGCGCCCAGTTTCTCGCCCCGGGCCAGCGCGGAGCGGAACATCGCGAAGTTGAGCGAGACGCGGCTGATGCCGAGGCGGGGCGCGGCCTGGAGGGAGGCGACGATCAGCAGCTCGTTCATGCCCGGGTCGGCGGAGCGGTCGCGGCGCATGAGGTCGAGGGACATGCCGTCGGTGCCCCAGGGGACGAAGTGGAGGACGGCCTTGAGGTCGCCGTAGGGGGAGTCGGCGGCGTCCTCGTCGGTCTTGTGGGCGGTGGCGACGAAGCAGTCGCGGTCGGCCTCGTCGCCGATCCGGCCCAGTGCCATGGAGAAGCCGCGTTCGGTGTCGGTGCCGCGCCAGTCGGCGGCGGCGCGGCGGATGCGGGCCAGTTCGGCCTCGCCGATGTCGGCGACGCGCCGGACCCGGGTGACGTAGCCGCCGCGCTCAATGCGTTTCACCATCTGGCGGACGTTGCGCATGGCGCGTCCGGCCAGGGAGAAATCCGCGACGTCCACCACCGCCTCGTCACCGAGTTCCAGGGCGTCCAGGCCGGTCTCGCGGGTCCAGACCTCGCCGCCGGTCTCGCTGCACCCCATGACGGCGGGGGTCCAGGAGTGGGCGCGGGCCTCGTCCATGAAGCGTTCGATGGCGCCGGGCCATGCCTCGACGTCACCGATGGGGTCGCCGCTGGCCAGCATCACCCCGGAGACGACGCGGTAGCAGACGGCCGCCTTGCCGCTGGGCGAGAAGACCACGCCCTTGTCGCGGCGGAGCGCGAAGTGGCCGAGGGAGTCGCGCCCGCCGTGCCGTTCCAGCAGGGCGCGCAGCCGGTGCTCGTCGTCCTCGGTGAGCCGGGCGGCGGGGTGCTCGGGGCGGAAGGCCAGATAGATGGTGGTGACGGCGGTGAGGAGGCCGAGGGCGCCCAGGGAGTAGGCGACGGTCCAGGAGGTGTCGCCGGCGTACTCGACCGGTCCCTCGAAGCCGAACAGGCCGTACAGCACGTGCTGGAGGCGGTCCGCGATGCTCGGGCTGCCGACCAGCCGGCCCGGATGGACGCTGACGACGACCAGCCCGAGCCCCAGCGAACCGGCGCCGAGCAGGACGAAGTTGGCCAGGGCGCGCCAGCGGCTGCGCGGGTCGGGGAGGGCGGCGAACTCACTCCGGTGGCGCAGCAGCAGCCAGCAGAGCGCCAGGGGGACGAGGACGCCGATGACCGAGTGGCGATAGGTGAACTGGGCGACGGCTCCGGCCGGCAGGAGGATCACGGCGGCCCGCCAGGCGCGTCGCTTGCGGCGCTTCAGGCCGTGGGCCAGGAGCAGCAGCAGGACGCCCGCGCTGAGGGCGAGGGCGGCGGCGAAGGGGCCGAGGGCGCCGGGCAGTACTTCGGCCAGGGTGTGCATCCGGCTGTGCCGGAAGCGCGGGAAGACGCCTGCGGCGATGTCGATCAGGCCGACGGCGGTGCAGGCGGTGCCGACGAGTCCCGGCACGGCCTCGGCGCGCGGTCCGTGGGCGAACCTGCGTACGCCCGTCGGAACCGATCCTGATTTATCCCCATCTAGCGTGACAGACATGATTCCCGTAGCTCCGCGCGAGATTCTGGAGTCCGTCGGCCGAGGCCCTCCGGACGAGGTGCGCCCTCTAGGACGAGGCTTCCGGAGGACCGGTTCATCCGGCAGCCGGAAATTTCCTGACAAGAAAGTTCAACGGACCATGGGCCTTACCGGTCACGCAGTGCTGATCCTGGCGATCACGAGTGCCGTCGTGCTGTTCGCCGCCACCATCTGGCTCTGGCCCCGGCTGGCCCGGCGGAGCGCCGCCGCGGTGTGCGGCCGGGTGGGGCTGATGCTGGGCACCCAGCTCGCGGTCTTCGTCTCGGTGGCCCTGCTGGCCAACAACTCCTTCCTGTTCTACGGCTCCTGGGCCGACCTGTTCGGGCGTACGCAGGAGCTGGGCGTGGTCACCGACCAGGCGCGGGGGACGCTGGCGGCGAAGAACATCGTCCGGGTGGGGACGCGGCGTCCGGAGGGTCCGGGCGGTTCGCGTCCGGCGGCGGTCGGCCGGATCGACAAGGTGGTGATCGCCGGGCGGCACTCGGGGATCGAGACCTCGGCGTACGTGTATCTGCCGCCGGAGTACTTCCAGCCGGCGTTCGCCCGCCGGAAGTTCCCGGCGGTCGTGGTGCTGACCGGCTATCCGGGGACCGCGGAGAACCTGATCAAGGGGCTCGCCTACCCCCGGACGGCCCTGGAGCGGGTGCGGGCCGGGAAGGCCCAGCCGATGATCCTGGTGATGCTGCGGCCGACGCTGGCGCCGCCGCGCGACACCGAGTGCGTGGACATAAAGGGCGGCCCGAAGACGGAGACCTTCTTCGCGGAGGATCTGCCGCCGGCGGTCTCGGCGGGCTACCGGGTGGGCCGGCACGCCCGCAACTGGGGCATCATCGGCAACTCGACCGGCGGGTACTGCGCGCTGAAGATCGGTCTGCACCACCCGGACCGCTACACCGCGAGTGCGGGCCTCTCGGCGTACTACAAGGCGGCCGAGGACCCGACGACCGGCGACCTCTTCCACGGCAGCCGGGCCGCACGCGAGCGCGCCGATCTGCTGTGGACCCTGGAGAACCGGCCGCAGCCCGACTCCTCCTTCCTGGTGACGACGTCGCGTCAGGGGGAGTCGAACTACGCCGCCACCCGTCAGTTCGTGGCGAAGGTGAAGCGGCCGGCCCAGGTCTCCTCGATCGTGCTGGACAGCGGCGGCCACAACTTCACCACCTGGCGCCGGGAGATCCCGGCGGCGCTCGAGTGGCTGAGCAGCCGGCTCAGCGAGAACTGAGCGGCGGTCAGGAGACCTCCGGCCCGGCGATGCCCGCGACGCTCTCCACGTCGACCTCGGCACGGGAGACGTCGCGGCCGTCCGCGCCGACCGAGCGGCGCAGCGCCTCGTGGAGCCGGGCGGGGGTGAGGACGCCGAGGAAGCGGCCGGTCTCCTCGGCGTCGATGACGGCGATCCAGCCGGCGTCGTGCTGGAGCATCGTGGCGAACGCCTGTTTGAGCGAGGCGCCGACGGGGAGCCACGCCTCCATCCGACGGGCGTGTTCGCGGACCGTGCCGCCGGAGCCGGAGCCGGAGCCGGAGCCGGAGCCGGAGCCGGAGCCGGAGCCGGAGCCGGAGCCCGAGCCGGAGCCGGTGCGTCCGGCGTCCGTGTCCCCGGCGCGGGCGTCGCCGGCGGGGATCCAGCCGTGCAACCGCTCCTCGCGGTCCAGGACGACCGCCCAGCGCGCCCCCCGGGCGCGCAGCCGCGCGGTCGCGGTCTCCAGCGGATCGTCGAGGTGGACGACCGGGGGGCGGTCGAGGTCGCCCTCCTCGACCGGGGTGACCGAGAGGCGCTTGAGGCCCCGGTCGGCGCCGACGAAGTCCGCCACGTACGGGGTGGCCGGGGCGCCGAGCACCGTGGCCGGCGGGTCGAACTGCTCGATCGAGCCCTGGCCGTAGACGGCGATCCGGTCGCCGAGGCGGACGGCCTCCTCGATGTCGTGCGTGACGAGGAGAACGGTTTTGCGGACCTGGGCCTGGAGGCGCAGGAATTCGTTCTGGAGCCGTTCCCTGACCACCGGGTCGACGGCCCCGAAAGGCTCGTCCATCAGAAGGACGGGCGGGTCGGCGGCCAATGCGCGGGCCACGCCGACGCGTTGGCGCTGGCCGCCGGAGAGCTGTTCGGGATAGCGGTCGCCATAAACGGAAGGATCGAGTCCGACGAGGTCGAGGAGTTCCGCCGCGCGGGCGCGTCCCTTTCCGCGTTTCCAGCCGAGCAGATGCGGCACGGTGGCCGTGTTCTCCAGGACCGTGCGGTGGGGGAAGAGGCCGACCTGCTGGATCACATAGCCGATACGGCGCCGGAGTTGGACGGGGTCGATGGCGGATATGTCGTCCCCGTCGAGGAATATCCGCCCCTCGGTCGGTTCGATCAGCCGGTTCACCATCTTCATGGTGGTCGTCTTGCCGCAGCCCGACGGGCCGACGAGCGTGACCAGTTCACCCTCGGCCACCTCGAAGGAAAGGTCGTCGACCGCCGTGGTGCCGTCCGCATAGCGCTTGGTGACGTGCTCGAAACGGATCATGGGTCCTCATTGTGGCGCGAGTTCTGTGAAGGACGTGTTGCCGGAATACCACGGCCTCGGTGATTGTCAGTGGTCGAGGATAGGCTCGCCGGACATCAGTACGAGAGCGCATCCGGGAGGTGGGGGACGGGATGGCCGGACAGAACTGCCTGGTGACGAACGACTGGATCTGCGGGGAGTATCTCCGTTCCCGGAGCCAGGAGTTGACCGATGCCACGGTCCAGCACATCTGGATCACCGCGGTCTCGGTCGCGATCGGTGTGGCGGTGGCGTTTCCGCTGGCGTTGCTCGCCCGGCGCGGACGGCGGTTCGCCGGACCGGTGCTCGGGCTGACGACGGTGCTCTACACCGTTCCCTCGCTCGCCATGTTCTCGCTGCTGCTGCCGCTGTTCGGCCTGTCGGCGTCGCTGGTCGTCACCGGACTGGTGCTGTATTCGCTGACGGTTCTGGTCCGCAACATCCTGGCGGGCCTCGAAGCCGTTCCGCAGGAGGCGAAGGACGCCGCCCGGGGGATGGGATACGGCTCGGTCCGGCTGCTCTGGGAAGTGGAACTGCCGCTGGCGCTTCCCGCGTTGATCGCCGGAGTCCGCATCGCCACGGTCTCCACGATCGCGCTGACCACCGTCGGTTCGATCGTCGGCCGGGGCGGGCTGGGCAATCTCATCAGCGAGGCCCTGCCCAGCTTCTTCAAGGCCCAGGTGCTGGCCGCCTCCGTGCTCTGCGTGCTGCTCGCGGTCGTCGCCGACCTGCTGCTGCTCGGTGTGCAGCGGCTGCTCACCCCCTGGACCCGGATACCCGCCGGCCCCCGCGCCCGGCGCACGGCGGAGGCGGTCTGACCATGGGAGTGCTCGCGGACGCCTGGACCTGGCTCACCACCGGGGCCCACTGGTCGGGGGAGAGCGGGGTGGCCCACCGGCTCTCCGAGCATCTGTACGTGAGCGGGGTGGCGCTCGTCCTGTCGTGCGCCGTCGCGCTGCCCGTCGCGTTCCTCCTGGGGCATCTGGGGAAGGGCGGCGCGCTCGCCGTCAACCTCTCCAACATCGGACGGGCGATCCCCGTCTTCGCGGTGCTCGCCCTCTTCATGGTCTCGCCCCTGCGCAACACCGGATACGTGCCGACGGTCATCGCCCTCGTGCTGTTCGCCGTGCCCCCGCTGCTGACCAACGCCTACGTCGGCATGACGGAGGTGGACCGCTCGGTGGCGGAGGCCGCGCGCGGCATGGGCATGTCCGGCCGCCAGCTCTTCCTCCGCGTCGAACTCCCCCTGGCGTACCCGATGGTGATGACCGGACTGTGCTCGGCCGCCGTCCAGGTGGTCGCCACCGCGACCATCGCCGCGATGGCCGGCCAGGGCGGCCTCGGCCGGATCATCACCGCCGGCTTCGCCACCTACAACACCCCGCAGGTGGTCGCGGGGGCCCTGCTCGTCGCCGTGCTGGCGCTGCTGGTGGAGGCGGCGCTGCTCGCCGTCGACCGGCTGCTGTCACCGATGCGCCGCCGCCGGACGGCATGAGCCCCGGACCACCCGCCCCACCGCTTCCGCTTGTCATCTACGGCCCCACGGCCCCGGACGGAGACACACCATGAGCAGGATCTCGCGCACCGCAGGCGCGGCCATCGGCATCCTCGCCCTCGCGGGCTCGCTCGCCGCCTGCGGTGGCGACAGCCTGGAGAAGGACAAGGGCGGTTCCCCGGGGAAGGGTTCGGACAAGAAGGGCTCGCTCGTCGTCGGCGCGGCCGCCTTCACCGAATCCAAGATCCTCGCCGAGCTGTACGCGGGCGTCCTCGCCGACGCCGGATACAGCACCTCGGTCACCACGGTGGAGAACCGCGAACTCTACGAACCCTCCCTGGAGAAGGGCGAGATCGACGTCGTCCCCGAATACGCGGCGACGATCGCGGAATTCCTCAACGCGAAGGTGAACGGGGCGAAGGCCGCCGAGGCGAAGCCGGTCGCCTCCGGCGACGCCGCCGCCACGGTCGCCGCGCTGGAGAAGCTTGCCGCCCCGCGCGGACTGAAGGTCCTTCCCGCAGGGAAGGCCGTCGACCAGAACGCCTTCGCGGTCACCAAGGAATTCGCCGAGAAGAACAAGCTGACCACCCTTTCCGATCTCGGCGCGGCCAAGATCAAGGTGCGGATCGCGGCGGGCGACGAGTGCGAGGTGCGGCCCTTCTGCGCCCCCGGGCTGAAGAAGACGTACGGCATCGACGTCGCCGGCATCGACCCCAAGGGCGTCGGCACCCCGCAGTCCAAGCAGGCGGTCAAGGACGGCAAGGACCAGCTGGTCCTGACCACCACCACCGACGCCGTGCTCGACAGCTACGACCTCATCTTCCTGGAGGACGACAAGAAGCTCCAGAACGCGGACAACGTGCTGCCGGTGGTCAATGCCAAGGACGCCGGAGCCCAGGACATCGCCGACGCCCTGGGCCGGCTCACCGATGTGCTCACCACCGGAGATCTCGCCGAGCTGAACCGCAAGGTGGACGCGGAGCGCGCCAAGCCCGCCGACGTGGCAGCGGAATACCTGCGTTCCAAGAGCCTGATCAAGAAGTAGCGCCCGGCCGGAATGAGGGATTCAGGGGCCGTCAGGTAACTGCCGGGGAACAGATTGCCTGGCGGCGCCCCAATCGGCTCGGGCGCACGGTAAATTTCAGGCCATGCCACGTGGACGCCACCGCCATTCGCCACCACTGCACAGAATCCTTCCGCCTTCGGCCGTCGCCGGAGCAGCGGTCCTCTGTGCCGCGGGAGCCTGGCTGCTCGCCGAGCCGCTGGTCCTGCGGGGACTGGTCGCCGCCGCCGCGGCCGCCGCCGTCACCGGCGCGTATCTGATGCGCAGCTGGGACCAGGAGGCCGGCCGCCGCGTCGCCGAGCTGACGCGTGCCCGCGCGAGCGACGCATGGCGCGCCGAGGAGCGCATGGCCGAGCTGGAAGCCGATCTGGAGGAGTCCCGCGAACTGCGCGCCCGGCTGGAGGCGAAGCTGCGCCGCAAGCGCGTGGAGCTGGCCGGTCTCCGGGGCGAACACGCCGCGCTGCTGCGTCGGTACGCCACCGCCGAGACCGAGCGCGCCAGCGTGCTGGAGAGCCGCCGCCGGCTGGCGCTGGAGGCCGCCACGGTCCCCCGCGAGCTGCCCGCCGCCCGCTCCACCCCCACGCCCGGCGCCTATCTGCGCGCCGCCCAGGCGCTGGAGGACCTGAGCCGCAACCGGGCGCTCCAGGAGGCCCGGCGCGCCGCCGAGCAGGCCCGCCGCAGCGTCCTCGACACCCGTGCCCCCGAGCCCGCCGCACCCGCGGTCCGGCAGCCGGCCGCCGCGCCGCTGCCCGCCGAGCGCCGGCCCGCCGAGCACAAGCCCGCCGAGCCGCAGCCGGCCCTGCTCCCGACCCGCCCCTCCCAGGCCCTGCCCCCGGCCCGGCCGGCCCCGGCCGGGAACTCCGCCGCGCTCCCGCCCGCCCGGCCCTCGCAGGCGCTGCCCGCGCCGCGCCCGGTGCCGGCCGCCAGCCCGGTCGTCCCGCCGTCGGCCGCCCGGCGCCAGCCGGTGCCCCAGGGCGGGTTCGACTTCTTCGGTACGCAGAAGGCACGCGCCGCCATCGAGTCCGTGCAGAACGAGGACCTGGCCGACGTGGTGGGCGAGGAGGCCCTCGCCGCGCACCGCACCGGCACACCGGAGAACCGGGCCGTCGGCAAGGTCATCGACCTGACCGCGCACGACGAGACCGAGCAGCTGGACGTCGCGGAGCTGCGCAGCGCGATCTCGTAACGCACGGCGCCCGCACGGCAGGACGGCCGCCGCCCGGACCCGGGCGGCGGCCGTCCCGCGTCCGGGGCCGGTTACTTGTCGATGTCGCCGACGACGAAGAACAGCGAGCCGAGGATCGCCACCATGTCGGCGACGAGCGTCCCCGGCAGCAGTTCGGTGAGCGCCTGGATGTTGTTGAACGAGGCGGAGCGCAGCTTCAGCCGGTACGGGGTCTTCTCGCCCTTGGAGACCAGGTAGTAGCCGTTGACGCCGAGCGGGTTCTCCGTCCAGGCGTAGGTGTGGCCCTCCGGGGCCTTGAGGACCTTGGGCAGCCGCTGGTTGACCGGCCCGGGGGCCAGGTCCGCCATCCGGTCCAGACAGGCGTCGGCCAGGTCCAGGGCGTTGTGCGTCTGCTCCAGCAGGCATTCGAAGCGGGCCAGGCAGTCGCCCTCGGTCCGGGTGACGACCTTCAGCGTCCGCGACAGCTCCCCGTACGCGAGATACGGCTCGTCGCGCCGCAGATCGAAGTCGACGCCGGAGGCGCGGGCGATCGGCCCGGACACCCCGTACGCGTGCACCGCGTCGGCGGACAGCACGCCCACCCCCCGGGTGCGGCCCCGGAAGATCTCGTTGCCGAGGACCAGCCCGTCGTAGACGTCCATCCGGGAGCGGACCGAGGCGACGGCGTCGCGGACCCGGCCGGTCCAGCCCGCCGGAAGGTCCTCCTTGAGGCCGCCGACCCGGTTGAACATGTAGTGCATCCGGCCGCCGGAGATCTCCTCCATCACGGCCTGGAGCTCCTCGCGCTCCCGGAAGGCGTGGAACACCGGGGTGATCCCGCCCAGTTCCAGCGGATACGAACCGAGGAACATCAGATGGTTGAGGACCCGGTTCAGCTCGGCGAGCAGGGTGCGCGTCCACACCGCGCGCTCGGGCACCTCCATGCCCAGCATCCGCTCGACCGCCATCACGACGCCCAGCTCGTTGGAGAACGCCGACAGCCAGTCGTGGCGGTTGGCGAGCATGATGATCTGCCGGTAGTCGCGGGCCTCGAACAGCTTCTCCGCGCCCCGGTGCATATAGCCCACGACGGGTTCGGCCTGCTGGACGCGCTCGCCGTCCAGCACGATCCGCAGCCGGAGCACACCGTGCGTGGAGGGGTGCTGGGGGCCGATGTTGAGCACCATGTCGGTGCTTTCGGCCGCACCGCCGATGCCGATCGTCGTCTCCGTCATGGGGCCAGTATCGCGCGCGGGGGCGCGTCCCAGGGGCCCGCACCCCGATCCCGGGAAGCCCCCTACGTCCGCTGGGTCAGCCAGCCGAAATCACCCAGCCCGCCCCGGGCGGTCAGCTCCGCGGCCTCACCGGCCGCCGCGAGCGCGCGGACGTAGCCGGCGGGGTCGGTGGAGGCCAGGGACAGCGGCGGGCGCCGCCCGTCGACGCCGAGCGCGGCCAGGGCCTCGCGCTGGGTGCGCAGTTCCGCGCCTGCCCCGCCCGCCGCCGCGCAGGCGTCCAGCGCCACATGCGAGGTCAGATCGCAGCCGCCGTCCGGCACCGGCCGCACCTCGCGCCCCTCCCGGAAGCCGGTCAGCGTGCCGAACACCGGTCGCTCGTCGCGCCGGTGCGCGTAGTCCACGGCCACCGCGAGCCCCGCCGAGAGCGAGGCCACGGCCGCCGCCCACGCCGCGTCGCGCGGCCGGCCGATCTCCGCCCGGCTGCCCGGCCCGGCCGGCGGCCACCAGCGCTCCAGCCACGCCGCGTCCGCCCCGGTGACCGGGGCGCCCAGCCGCTCGGCGCCGTCCGCGGTCCGCACCTCCACGTACCGCACGACCCCGTCCGGGTCCGTCTCGGCGACCGGCACCGGCACGTTGTCCAGCCACTCGTTGGCGAACAGCAGCCCGCGCGTCCCCCGGGGCGGCTCGGCGCGCCACTCCACCCGGGGGTCCAGCCCCGGCGGGCGGGCGGCGCGCTCCACGGCGTA
Source organism: Streptomyces sp. NPDC001515 (assembly GCF_053597115.1). NCBI lineage: Bacteria > Bacillati > Actinomycetota > Actinomycetes > Kitasatosporales > Streptomycetaceae > Streptomyces > Streptomyces sp. NPDC001515. The sequence goes on along the minus strand of NZ_JBSFHN010000027.1, from coordinate 43,140 downwards.
CGCCCGTACCGTCAGGTCCGCGCCGCCCTCGGCCGGTAGGGCCGCGAGGACCCCGGTCAGCAACTCCCCCCGGCCCGCGCCCAGATCCACCAGATCCACCGCGCGGGTGCCCAGGTCCCCGGCCGTCGCGACCAGCAGCCGGGCGACGGCGGCGGCGAAGAGCGGCGAGGCGTGCACGGACGTACGGAAATGTCCCGCGGGCCCCTCGGGCCTCCGGTAGAAGCCCTCGTCCCCGTAGAGCGCGGCCTCGGCCGCCTCCTGCCACCCACGCCACTCATCCGTCACGTTTCCCAGTCTCCACCTTGGGGAGTACGGTCTCCGGACGTGGATCGGCCCTCGGGCTGACCCACCCGCCCTCGGCCTTCCCTACTCTGGGTTACGTGCAGCGCTTCTACGATTTCATCCGCAGACACCCGACGGGCGTCGACTGCTTCTGGGCCGTCGTCCTCCTCGGGCTCTCCGGCATGACGATCGTGGTGGGCGACATCGGTGACGGCGGCCGCTGGGAGCGCGTCGCCGTCGTGCCGGTGGTCGTCGGACTCTGCGTGGTCGTCGCGCTGCGCAGGCGCGCCCCCGAGAAGATGCTGCTGCTCGCCATCGCGATGGGCCTGCTGCAACTGCTCTCGGGCGTCCGGCCGACGCTGGCGAACTTCGCGATGCTCGTGATCACCTTCACCGTCGCCACGGTCGGTGAGCGCTGGGCCTCCCGGCTCGCGCTCGTCTGCTCGCTCGGCGCGGCCACGCTCGCCCAGCTGCGCTGGCCGGACGACACGAACCCGCCCCGCGGCTGGGCGCAGACCGTGTTCCTCGTCGTCGTGATGACCGTGCCCTTCGTGCTGGCCTGGGTGCTCGGCGACTCGATGCGGACCCGGCGCGCCTACTTCGACCAGCTGGAGGAGCGGGCGGCGCGGCTGGAGCGGGAGCGCGAGGCGCAGTCGAAGGTGGCGGTGGCGGCCGAGCGGGCCCGGATCGCCCGTGAACTGCACGACGTCGTCGCGCACAACGTCTCCGTGATGGTCGTGCAGGCCGACGGCGCCGCCTATGTGATGGACACCGCCCCCGACCAGGCCCGGCAGGCGCTGGAGACCATCTCCGGCACCGGCCGGCAGGCCCTCGCGGAGATGCGGCGGCTGCTCGGGGTGCTGCGCACGGGGGACGCCCCGGAGAGCGGGGAGTACGTGCCGCAGCCCGACGTCGAGCAGATCGAGGTGCTGATCGAGCAGGTCAGGACCGCCGGACTGGCCGTCGACTTCCGGGTCGAGGGCACCCCCCGCCCGCTGCCCAGCGGCGTCGAGCTGACCGCGTACCGCATCGTGCAGGAGGCCCTGACCAACACGCGCAAGCACGGCGGTCCGAACGCCGGGGCCAGTGTGCGGCTGGTCTACTTCGACGACGGGCTCGGTCTGCTGGTGGAGGACGACGGGCGCGGTGCGGCCCACGAGCTGTACGAGGACGGCGGTGCGGACGGCGCCGGTCACGGCATGATCGGCATGCGGGAACGCGTCGGCATGGTCGGCGGCACGCTGGACGCCGGGCCGAGACCGGGCGGCGGCTTCCGGATCAGCGCGCTGCTGCCCCTCAAGACCGCGGGATAGTCCGTGCCCGGGACCCCCGACCCCGACCGATCCGTATCGAACAGGAGACCGTTCCCGATGGCGATCCGCGTGATGCTCGTCGACGACCAGGCGCTGTTGCGCACCGGCTTCCGGATGGTGCTGGCCGCGCAGCCGGACATGGAGGTCGTCGCCGAGGCGGGCGACGGGGCGGAGGCGATCGAGATCCTGCGCTCCACCGCCGTCGACGTGGTGCTGATGGACGTGCGCATGCCGCGGCTGGACGGGGTGGAGGCGACGGCCCGCATCTGCGCCGGGCCCGAGGCGCCCAAGGTGCTCATCCTGACGACGTTCGACCTCGACGAGTACGCCTTCTCCGGGCTGAAGGCCGGGGCCAGCGGCTTCATGCTCAAGGACGTGCCCCCGGGCGAGCTGCTCGGCGCGATCCGCTCGGTGCACAGCGGGGACGCCGTCGTCGCCCCGTCCACCACCCGCCGGCTGCTCGACCGCTTCTCCCCGATGCTCCCCGGCGGCCGGACCGAACCGGAGCACAAGGACATCGCCAAGCTCACCGAGCGCGAGCGCGAGGTGATGCTGCTGGTCGCCCAGGGCCTGTCGAACGGCGAGATCGCCGCCCGGCTGGTGCTCTCCGAGGCGACCGTGAAGACGCACGTCGGCCGCATCCTGACCAAGCTCGGGCTGCGCGACCGGGTGCAGGTGGTGGTCCTCGCCTACGAGACGGGCCTGGTGCGGGCCGGCGGCGGGGTGGGCTGAGCCATGGCCGCACTGGTGTGGATCAACGGTCCGTTCGGCGGCGGCAAGACGATGACGGCGTACGAGCTGGAGCGGCGGCTGCCCGGCAGCGTGGTCTGCGATCCGGAGAACGTCGGCTTCGGGCTGCACCGCACGATGCCCCGCGCGCTGCGCGGCGACTTCCAGGACCTGGCGTCCTGGCGGCAGGGGGTGCGCGAGGTCCTGGACCTCACGCTGCGCGGCCACGAGGGCACGGTCATCGCCCCGATGACGCTGGTCGATCGCGGCTACTTCGCGGAGATCGTGGGGCGGCTGCGCGAGGACGGGCACGCGGTGCACCACTTCTCGCTCCTCGCCGACCGGGCCACCGTGCTGGGCCGGCTGCGCGAACGCGGTCTGGGCCGGGGGCTGAAGCACGAGAGCTTCGCCGTGGAGCGGCTGGACCACTGCCTGGAGCGGCTGACCGCCCCGGAGTTCGCCGAGCACATCCGCACCGACCGGCTGACCGTTCCCCAGGTCGCCGACCGGATCGCCGCCTCGGCCGGTCTCGTCCTGCTGCCGAACACCGACGGCCGGCTGCGGGGCCGGCTGCGCCGGACCTGGACGGGCATCCGCCACATCCGCCTGGGCTGACCGCAGGCCGCGGCTCAGCGCAGGATGCCCTCCAGGAAGTCGCTCCCGAGCCGGGCCACCAGGGTCAGGTCCAGCTGGTGCAGGACGTACCGGCCGCGCCGGCGCGTGGTGACCAGACCGGCCTTCTTGAGCACCGCGAGATGGCGGGAGACCTCGGGGGCCGTGATGCCGATGGAGTCGGCCAGCTCGCCCGTCGTGTACGGGGAGCGGGCGATGTTGCGGCACAGCCGCATGCGCATCGGGTGGGCCAGCGCCTCCATGCGCAGTTGCAGCAGTTCCACCGAACCGGGCGAGGGCAGCTCGGGCCGGTGCACCGGGTAGTGGATGACCGGGCGCCAGCCGGGGGCGTGCAGCACCGTCAGATGCGGCCAGCCGAAGCTGGTCGGGATGAGCGTGAGCCCGGGGCCGACGGCCGGGTCGGTCGCGTCGGTCGATCCGGCCGTCATCTTGTCCACGCGGATGCGCTTGCCGTCCTCGTCCACGGAGAGCGCGGCCGACACCGCGCCCACCGCCTCGGCCAGCCCCCTGCGGCGCAGCAGATCCGTCTTGTGCCGGGCGTCGGCCACCAGCTGGACCCGCACCCGCCGCCAGGTGTCCGCGAAGAACGCCTGGTCGCAGTCCTCGAACAGGCGCCTGAGCCAGTGGCGTACGGAGACGGGGTCGGCGAGCAGCCGCTCGGTGAACTCGGTCTGGCGCGGGCCGCGCGCCGCCGCCATGTCCAGGGCCCGTGCCCGCGTCCGGGCGTCGCTCAGCGGCGAGGGCGCGCCCGTCCCGTACAGCGCGGTGCAGGTGAACTCCAGGGCGGCCGAGGCGAACCGCTCGTCGTCCAGCCGGTCCAGGATGTCCAGGTCCTCGGCCAGATCGGCGCCGGTCCTGCCGGTGCCGCCCCGCACCCCGGCGAAGGGCATGAAGATGTCGGAGAAGATGTTCCGCCACAGGAACTCGGCCTCGTGCAGCCGGTCGGCCAGGTCCGGTTCCAGGGCCGACGCGGTGGCCGTCGCCCAGCCGTGCACCCCGGGGTGGTGGCCCGGCTCGGACAGGGCGTGCAGGGCCAGCCCCAGCTCGGCGAGGGGGGAGGTCTCGAAGACGACGCGCGCGGGGTCGAGGCCGGCGATGTCGATGGTCACGCTCACCCCTCCATGGTGCGGGGTGCGCGGGGCGTCCCGGGCCCCGATTGACGGCGGGCGTCAATCGGCGGCCCGGGAGGACGCCTCAGCCGTCCACCCGCTCCAGGAAGGCGGCCAGCGCCGCCCTGACGTCGTCCGCCGTCCACTCCAGGGCCTCGCGCGCCACCGTGACCTCGGTGAAGGAGACCCCGGGCGGGCCGTCCGCGGCGAACCACCGGCGGAAGAGCGTGACGTCCGTCTCCTCCGCCAGCCGTACCGACGCCTCCGTCAGCGCGTCGGCCCCGTACGGCAGCCACACCTGGAACTGATGGGTGTGCGGCTCCTCGGGATGCACCCGGAACCACCCGGTGCCGGCCTGTGCGAAGCCCTCGGCCAGCGCCTCGGCGACCGTCCGCGCGTGCGCCACGTACGAGGGCAGCGCGGGCAGCTCCCGGTCGAGGCCGCTCAGCGCGGAGAGCGCCGCCGGGAACTGCTGGAAGATCTGGCCGCCGTACCGGTGGCGCCAGGCGCGGGCCTCCTCGATCAGCGAGGCGGAACCGGCGAGCGCGGCCCCGGAGATCCCGCCGAGGGTCTTGTAGAACGAGACGTACACACTGTCCGCCAGCGCCGCGATCTCCGGCAGCCCGCGCCCGAAGCGGGAGGTGCACTCCCACAGCCGCGCCCCGTCGAAGTGGACCACCGCGTCGCGCTCCCGCGCCGCCGCGACCACGGCCTCCAGCTCCTCCCAGGTGGGCAGGACGAACCCCGCGTCCCGCAGCGGCAGCTCCAGCATCAGGGTGCCGAACGGCTCGTCGAAGGCGCGGATCTCCTCGGCCGTGGGCAGCCGGGGCTCGTGGGTCGGATGGACCGTGCGCAGCCCGCTCACCGTCGACAGCGCGCCGCGCTCGTGCACCTCCGGATGGGCCAGCGGATGCAGCGCCACCGTCGGGTTGTTCGTACGTCCCGCCCAGCACCGCAGCGCGATCTGCTGCGCCATCGTGCCGGTCGGGAAGTACGCCGCCGCCTCCGTGCCCAGCGTCTCGGCGACGCGCCGCTCCAGCTCGGCGACGACCCCGTCGCCGTAGATGTCCACCGGCCGGTCCGGACCGGCGGCCGGTCCGGCCGCACCGGCCAGGGAGGCCAGCTCGGTCAGCTGCTCGCCGAGCGTGCGGTCCATGGGCGCCCGCCACAGCGTGCGCGCGGACCCGCGCCAGGCGGCGAGCCGGCGGAGCCGCGCGGCGTCCTCCGGCCCCGGGTCCGCGCCGCCCGCGTGCGCCTCCCCGGCGCCCTCGGGTCCGTCGTGCGCCGCCGCTCCGCGCACCTGCTCGTTCATGTCTGCCATGGGACGATCATCACGCAGACGCCGGACTCCGGCCCAGGGGATATCCGGGGCACCGCGCGCGGCGGCGCGGAGTTTCCCACAGCCTGTGGACAGCCGGATGCCGGGGCGAAACGCTGGCGTAGCATGCAGATAAATCGTCCGGTACCCCCCGCGGACTGGAACGGAAGGTCACCTCCCGCGTGAACGCAACAGCCCCGAAGGACCCCCTGGAGGCCAGGGACCGCCCCGCCCGGCTCACCGTCGGAGTGGTGGGGGCGGGCCGGGTCGGCCCCGCGCTGGCCGCGTCGCTGGCGCTCGCCGGGCACCGCCCCGTCGCCGTCTCGGGCGTCTCCGACGCCTCCGTGCGCCGCGCCGCCGCCCTGCTCCCCGATGTGCCCCTGGTGCCGCCCGCCGAGGTCCTCGCCCGCGCCGAGCTGGTCCTGCTGACGGTTCCCGACGACGCCCTGCCGGGGCTCGTCGAGGGCCTCGCCGAGACCGGCGCGGTCCGTCCGGGCCAGCTCCTCGTCCACACCTCGGGGCGGTACGGGACGCGGGTGCTCGACCCCGCGCTGCGGGCCGGCGCCCTGCCGCTCGCCCTGCACCCCGCCATGACGTTCACCGGCACCTCGGTGGACGTCCAGCGGCTGGCCGGCTGCTCCTTCGGCGTCACCGCCCCCGAGCAGCTGCGGCTGGCCGCCGAGGCCTTGGTCATCGAGATGGGCGGTGAGCCCGAGTGGATCGACGAGGAGGCCCGCCCGCTCTACCACGCGGCCCTCGCGCTCGGCGCGAACCACCTGGTCACCCTGGTCGCCCAGTCGATGGAGCTGCTGCGCACCGCCGGGGTCTCGGCCCCCGACCGGATGCTCGGCCCGCTGCTCGGCGCCGCGCTCGACAACGCGCTGCGTTCCGGCGACGCCGCGCTGACCGGCCCGGTCGCCCGAGGCGACGCGGGCACCGTCGCCGCGCACATCGGCGAGCTGCGCCACCACGCCCCCGGCGCCGTGGCCGGCTATCTCGCGATGGCCCGCGCCACCGCCGACCGCGCCCTCGCCCACGGCATGCTCAAGCCGGAGCTGGCCGAGGATCTGCTCGGGGTCCTGGCCGACGGCTCGGGCACCGGACCGGAGGAGTCCCGATGACCGCACCCGCCGCCCTGCTGCGTACCGCCGCCGAGCTGGAGGCGTTCGCCCCGGTTCCGTCCGCGGCGAGCGCGGGCGCCGCCCGCGCGGACCGCGCCGTCGTGATGACGATGGGCGCCCTGCACGAGGGCCACGCCTCCCTGATCCGCACCGCCCGCGCCCTGGTGAAGGACGCCGGACAGGTCGTCGTCACCGTCTTCGTCAATCCGCTCCAGTTCGGCGAGGCAGCCGACCTGGAGCGCTACCCGCGCACCCTGGACGCCGATCTGGCGGTGGCCGGTGAGGCCGGCGCCGATGCCGTCTTCGCGCCCTCCGTGGACGAGGTGTACCCGGGCGGCGAGCCCCAGGTGCGCATCTCGGCGGGCCCGATGGGCGAGCGCCTCGAAGGCGCCTCCCGGCCCGGCCACTTCGACGGGATGCTCACCGTCGTCGCCAAGCTGCTCCACCTCACCCGCCCCGACGTGGCCTTCTTCGGACAGAAGGACGCCCAGCAGCTGGCGCTGATCCGGCGCATGGTGCGGGATCTGAACTTCCCGGTGGAGATCGTGGGCGTGGAGACCGCCCGGGAGGCCGACGGCCTCGCCCTCTCCAGCCGCAACCGCTTCCTCGACCCGCACGAGCGCCGCACCGCGCTGGCGCTCTCCAGGGCCCTGTTCGCGGCCCGCGACCGGCTCGCCGCCCAGCAGGCGCTGCACGCCCGCGCCCGGGCGACCGGCGTGACGCAGGACCGGGCCGCCGGGCTGAACCGGCTGGGCGAGGCCCGGCTGGCCGCCGACGCGCAGGCCGTCGCCCGCGCCCTGCCGGACGACGGCCCGGCCGCCGTGCGCGCGGCCGCCCGCGCGGTCCTGGAGGAGGCGTCGGCCGCCTCGCCCCCGCTCGACCTGGACTACGTGGCGCTGGTGGATCCGGCGGACTTCACCGAGATCCCCGACGACCGCACGGCGGGCGACGCCGTGCTCGCCGTCGCCGCCCGGGTGGGTGCCACCCGGCTCATCGACAACATCCCGCTGACCTTCGGAGCCCCCACGTGACCGGTATACGGCTGACCGCCCCCGCCCCCGGGTGGTCCATCGACGCCGATGTGGTGGTCGTGGGTTCCGGCGTGGCCGGCCTCACCACCGCCCTGCGCTGCGCGGCGGCGGGTCTCGCCACCGTCGTCGTCACCAAGGCCCGCCTCGACGACGGCTCCACCCGCTGGGCGCAAGGCGGCATCGCGGCGGCCCTCGGCGAGGGCGACACGCCCGAGCAGCACCTGGACGACACGCTGGTCGCCGGTGCCGGCCTCTGCGACGAGGCGGCGGTGCGGATGCTCGTCACCGAGGGCCCGGGCGCGGTGCGCCGGCTCATCGAGACCGGTGCCCACTTCGACACCACCGACGAGGGCGACATCGCCCTCACCCGCGAGGGCGGCCACCACCGCCGCCGCATCGCCCACGCGGGCGGCGACGCCACCGGCGCCGAGATCTCCCGCGCCCTCGTCGAGGCGGTGCGCGGGGCCGCCCTGAGCATCGTCGAGAACGCGCTCGTGCTCGATCTGCTCACCGACGCCGAGGGCCGTACGGCGGGCGTCACCCTGCACGTCATGGGGGAGGGCCAGCACGACGGCGTCGGCGCGGTCAACGCCCCCGCCGTGGTCCTCGCCACCGGCGGCATGGGGCAGGTCTTCTCCGCCACCACCAACCCTGCGGTCTCCACCGGCGACGGCGTGGCGCTCGCGCTGCGGGCCGGGGCGGAGGTCTCGGACCTGGAGTTCGTCCAGTTCCACCCCACCGTGCTCTTCCTCGGCGCCGGTTCCGAGGGCCAGCAGCCGCTGGTCTCGGAGGCGGTACGGGGCGAGGGCGCCCATCTCGTCGACGCCTCCGGCACCCGCTTCATGGTCGGACAGCACGAGCTGGCGGAACTGGCCCCGCGCGACATCGTCGCCAAGGCCATCACCCGCCGGATGCAGGAGCAGGACGCCGACCACATGTACCTCGACGCCCGCCACTTCGGCGCCGAGATGTGGGAACAGCGCTTCCCTACCATCCTGGCGGTCTGCCGCTCCCACGGCATCGACCCGGTGACCACCCCGATCCCGATCGCCCCGGCCGCGCACCACGCCTCCGGCGGCATCCGCACCGATCTCGCCGGACGCACCACCGTGCCCGGTCTGTACGCCTGCGGCGAGGCCGCCTGCACCGGCGTGCACGGGGCGAACCGGCTGGCGTCCAACTCGCTCCTCGAAGGACTCGTCTTCGCCGAGCGCATCGCGGAGGACATCGCGACTGCGCGCCCCCGCGCGGGCGAGGCCGTCGCCGGGGACGCCGCGCCCGTACCGCTGCTGTCGCCGGAGACGCGCCTGTCGGTCCAGCGCGTCATGACCCGGGGCGCGGGCGTCCTGCGTTCCGCGGAGGGGCTGGCCGCCGCCGCCGAGGAGCTGGAGGAGCTGCACCGGGGCGCCGTGGAGCGGTCCGGCTCCGGGGGCGGCAAGGCGGCCGAGCCCGGCGTCGAGGCGTGGGAGGCCACCAACCTCCTGCTGGTCGCCCGGGTCCTGGTGGCCGCCGCCCGCCGCCGCGAGGAGACCCGGGGCTGCCACTGGCGCGAGGACCGGCCCGAGCGCGACGACGCCGACTGGCGCCGCCACCTCGTGGTGCGGATCGCCCCGGACCGCACCCTTGTCCTCCGTCGGACCGATACGGAGGCGTTCGGGCCCGTAGGGTCTGACCGGAGTTCCCCGCCCGCGCGGTGACGCCCGGCACGCACCTCGGCCCGTCCGGGGCAGCGGACCGCGCAGCAACGAGCACCACCCACCCCACTCCCGAGGAGCCGTAACCGTGAGCACGCCCGAAGAGAATCCGCGCCCCACGCCCGTGGACGTACCGCTGATCCGGGTCGGCGCGCCCGCCCCCGACGCGGGCGGCTGCGGGGACGCCTGCGGCTGCGGCGGGGAGGACGGGTACGAGCCGGACGCCCTGGAGTGCGGGCTCGACCCCGCGCTGGCCCGGCTGCTGGCCGAGGCGGGCCTCGACCCGGTCACCGTCGAGGACATCGCGCACGTCGCCATCGAGGAGGACCTGGACGGCGGGGTGGACGTCACGACCGTGGCCACCGTCCCCGAGGACGCCGTGGCGACCGGGGACTTCACGGCCCGCGAGGCGGGCGTGGTGGCCGGACTGCGGGTGGCCGAGGCGGTGCTGTCGATCGTCTGCACCGACGCCTTCGAGGTCGAGCGGCACGTCGAGGACGGCGACCGCGTCGTCCCCGGCCAGAAGCTGCTGACCGTCACCACCCGCACCCGCGACCTGCTGACCGGCGAGCGCGGCGCGCTCAACCTGCTGTGCCGGCTCTCCGGCATCGCGACGGCCACCCGCGCCTGGGCCGATGTGCTGGAGGGCACGAAGGCCCAGGTCCGCGACACCCGCAAGACGACGCCGGGGCTGCGCGCGCTGGAGAAGTACGCGGTGCGGTGCGGCGGCGGCGTCAACCACCGGATGTCGCTGTCGGACGCCGCGCTGGTCAAGGACAACCACGTGATCGCGGCCGGCGGGGTCGCCGAGGCGTTCAAGCGGGTCCGGGGCGAGTTCCCGGACGTGCCCATCGAGGTCGAGGTCGACACGATGGAGCAGGTCGCCGAGGTGCTGGAGGCGGGCGCCGACCTGATCCTGCTGGACAACTTCACCCCGGAGCGGACCGCCGAGGCCGTCGCGCTCGTCGGCGGCCGGGCCGTCCTGGAGTCCTCGGGCCGGCTCTCTCTGGACTCCGCCCGCGCCTACGCGGAGGCCGGGGTCGACTACCTGGCCGTGGGCGCGCTGACCCACTCCTCGCCGATCCTCGACATCGGCCTGGACTTCCGCGACACCGACGGGGACGGCGTCTGATGCTGCTCACCATCGACGTCGGCAACACCCACACCGTCCTCGGCCTCTTCGACGGCGAGGAGATCGTCGAGCACTGGCGCATCTCCACCGACTCCCGCCGCACCGCCGACGAGCTGGCCGTGCTGCTCCAGGGCCTGATGGGCATGCACCCGCTGCTCGGCATGGAGCTGGGCGACGGCATCGAGGGCATCGCGATCTGCTCCACGGTCCCGGCCGTCCTGCACGAGCTGCGCGAGGTGACCCGCCGCTACTACGGCGACGTCCCCGCCGTGCTCGTCGAGCCGGGCATCAAGACCGGGGTGCCGATCCTGATGGACAACCCGAAGGAGGTCGGCACCGACCGCATCATCAACGCGGCGGCGGCGGCCGAGCTGTACGGCGGTCCGGCGATCGTCGTCGACTTCGGTACGGCCACCACCTTCGACGCGGTCTCCGCCCGGGGCGAGTACACCGGCGGCGTCATCGCCCCCGGCATCGAGATCTCCGTCGAGGCGCTGGGCGTGCGGGGCGCGCAATTGCGCAAGATCGAGCTGGCCCGGCCGCGCAGCGTGATCGGCAAGAACACCGTCGAGGCCATGCAGTCGGGCATCATCTACGGTTTCGCCGGCCAGGTCGACGGGGTCGTGAGCCGGATGAAGCGGGAGCTGGCGGCCGACCCGGACGACGTCACGGTCATCGCGACGGGCGGCCTTGCGCCGATGGTGTTGGGCGAGTCCTCCGTGATCGACGAGCACGAGCCATGGCTGACGCTCATCGGGCTGCGCCTGGTGTACGAGCGGAACGTGGCGCGGCTGTAGGCGGCGCCCGGATCAGCGCTTCCTTCGTGCGGCGGCTCCCCTTCTCCCTCGGAGTCGCCGCGCCACCGACGACCAGCTAAGCGGATTTTGTCCCTTTAGCACGTATTGTCGCGTTATGCCCACGCCCTACGGATCACGCGGCGGTATGGCGTTCAGCGCGGACGAACTGCGCGTGCTCCGCCGTGCCCTCGCCGTCGCCCTGCACCCCGCGCCCCTGCCCGACGAGGACGTCCAGGACTGCCTGCGCCTCGCGGGCTCCGTCGACGAGGCCGCCGCCGAGGCCGGACGGCTCCGCGCCTTCCTCCTCGCGGACCTCGCCCGCTACCGCGACGCGCTCCCCGGTTCGCTCAGCGGGTATCTGGAGCTGCTCCAGGACGCCCTGGCCGCCGGATACGACCCGCGCCCCGAGGATCTGGCCGCCCTGCGCGCCCTGCGCGGCGCCCCGGTGGCCGCGGCGCTGCTGGAGCGCTGCCAGATCCTGGCGGAGCGCTCGGTACGGGCCCGGCTGGCCGGACGCGCCGCCCCCATGAAGGCCCCGGCGCCCCGCGGCCGGCTGCTCGCCCTGCCGGGCGGCCGTGCGGCGGAGTCCCCGAAACCGGAGCCCGTCCCCACGCCGCCCGCCCGCCCCGCGAACCCCTCCGGACGTCCGGCGCCCAAGCCCTCCGAGGTCTTCCCGCCCCGCCGCCGCCCGTCGCCGCCGCCCTCGCAGCGCGCCGCGGGGTAGGCGCGGGCTCCCGGACCCGGCTCGCTACTCTGGACGCATGGACTACGTATCCGCGCTTGTGCCGCCCGTGGTGATGGCCGCCTTCTTCATCGGCCTGGTCGTGACGATCGTCAAGAGCCAGGGCGGGCCGAACAAGGCCAAGGAGGACGCGGCCGTGGACGCCGCGATCGGCCGCGCGGAGGCGGCCCGCCAGACGCCGGGCGCCGACGGGGTCTGACCTTCCCGGACCCGCTCCCGGGCACACCGCACGGACGAAGGGCGTACGGCTCCTGAGAGTCGTACGCCCTTTTGCTGTGTAAATACCAGTGCATTTCGGACATCCGACACTAAGGTGGCGTCGTGCCCCGTCAATTGGGAGAGCTGGAAGACGCCGTGATGACACGGGTCTGGGAATGGAACCGGCCGGTCACGGTTCGAGAAGTGCTCGAAGACCTTCAGCAGGAGCGGTCCATCGCATACACGACCGTCATGACGGTTATGGACAATCTCCATCAGAAGGGCTGGGTGCGCCGGGAAGTGGACGGGCGCGCTTATCGATATACGGCCGTCTCGACCCGGGCCGCCTACTCGGCCGCACTGATGAACGAAGCCTGGTCGCGCAGTGACAACCCCGCCGCCGCCCTGGTCGCGTTCTTCGGGATGATGTCGGCAGAGCAGCGCGAGGCCCTGCGGGACGCCATGCGGATCGTTCTGCCCACACTTCCCGAGGACGGCGTCCGGACCGGTCGGGACACGGCCGCCGAAGGCGGCGAAGCGGCCGATGGCGCGGAGCCGGACGCCGGGCGATAGCGTCTGGGTATGTCCTCAGAGCTTCCGCAAACCGATTCCCATACCGAACCGTCGGTTATAAACGTGGCCATCACCGTCCGTCGCGCACGGACGAGCGATGTGGGCGCGGTCCGGCGTCTCCTCGACGGCTACGTGCGAGAAGGCATCCTGCTCGACAAAGCGACCGTCACCCTTTACGAGGACATCCAGGAGTTCTGGATCGCCGAACGCGACGAGGACGCCCGTGTCGTCGGCTGCGGCGCACTCCACGTCATGTGGGAAGACCTCGCCGAAGTCCGTACTCTCGCGGTCGACCACAGCATCCGGGGCGCCGGAGTGGGGCATCAGGTGCTGGACAAGTTGTTGCGGACCGCCCGCTGGCTCGGGGTGCGGAGGGTTTTCTGCCTCACCTTCGAAGTCGACTTCTTCGCCAAGCACGGCTTCGTCGAGATCGGAGAGACTCCGGTCGACGGAGATGTCTACAGCGAGCTGCTGCGTTCCTATGACGAGGGAGTCGCGGAGTTCCTGGGGCTCGAACGCGTGAAGCCGAACACCTTGGGCAACAGTCGGATGCTTCTGCACCTGTGACCGCCGGAAGTGGCCCGGACCCTATGTCCGAATCGCGCACGTTTCCCGTCCTCTTGCGCTCCTGAACCTCTCCCGGGGGTTTGTGTTTTCCGGGGAAAAGCGGTTTCCTTTCCGCGTACTCCATTTTCGATGAAAGGAAATCCGGTGGCACAGAAGGTTCAGGTCCTTCTTGTTGACGACCTCGACGGCGGCGAGGCGGACGAGACCGTGACGTTCGCTCTCGACGGCAAGACGTACGAGATTGACCTCACCACCAGCAACGCGGACAAGCTGCGCTCCCTTCTCGAGCCGTACGCCAAGAACGGCCGGCGCACCGGTGGCCGCGCGACGTCCGGCCGCGGCAAGGGCCGCGCGGTCTCCGGCGGCAACAAGGACACCGCCGAGATCCGCAAGTGGGCGCGCGAGAACGGCCACAACGTGAATGACCGCGGCCGTGTTCCCGCGGACATCCGCCAGGCCTACGAGGAAGCCAACAGCTGACCGGCCGTTTCGTCGGAGTGCAATCCCGTCCGGGCGCGCGTCAGCCGGGCGCGGTGGCATTCCGTCGCCAGGGCGTCCACGAGCCGGACGAGATCGGGAGCACCCCCACCCCTGCTCCCGAGGCCGGAGAAGGCCGGAAACACCGGCTCGTCTCCCCGCTCGCGCGAGGCACAGGGGGGCCGCAGCCACACGGCGGCCCCCGGCGCAGCCGCCAGGCCGGGCGGCCTCGGCGCGGTGATCCGTCCGCCCGCGCCCAGCGCGGTCAGGGCGAGGGAGACGCCGCCCCACTCCAGCCAGTCCAGCAGCCCCGGCAGCTCGTCGGCGCTCCCGGGAGCGACCAGCACGCTCATCCGCCGGCCCGCGACCGCCACCGGACCGGTCCGGCCCACCCGCCGCAGCGCCGCACGGCCGACGGCGGCGGGGACGACGAGCGCGTCGAAACGCACCCCCGTGAGCAGCCGCACCGGCGCGGAGCCGGCCGTCGGCCAGCCGAGCTCGCTCTCGTACCACCGGGCCCATGGGCCCCCTGACACCGCGTCGGCACGACGGTCGCGCGGTACGGGGGACGCGGTACGGGGCGGGGGGACGGGGAGGGCCATGCCGGAAGAACGGCCGATCCGCGCCGGGGGTTACGCAGAGTCCTCACCCGACCGCATAGGGTGTCCGGGTTGGGGGCGTACGGGCGCATTCGGGAGTACGAAGATGTTCGCCCGTAGCGGAGGGAACCCGCGTACGCCGCATGGACTGTCTGTAATTGCGGGTAGGACATCCCCAGTGGGGAGGGGCGACACGCAAGCCACGGAACGTCTCACGTTCGCCATCGGCGTACTGGCGAGAGGGGTATCCGCCTGGCCTGCGGGAACATCGTCTCGCACCATCGGGTTGGAGGAGTTGTCGGCGTTCGGGGCGGGCGATCCCCCCGGGAAGCAGGGCCGGGTGTCGGCAGTTGGAATGAGCGGTCCCCGCTTGCGGGACTAAGCTGCGGAAGGACAGGGAGGGGACCGACCCCTTACTGCCTGACCGCTCTGAGGAGCGATTAACGATGTTCGAGAGGTTCACCGACCGCGCGCGGCGGGTTGTCGTCCTGGCTCAGGAAGAAGCCCGGATGCTCAACCACAACTACATCGGCACCGAGCACATCCTCCTGGGCCTGATCCACGAGGGTGAGGGTGTCGCCGCTAAGGCACTGGAGAGCCTCGGGATTTCGCTCGAGGCGGTCCGTCAGCAGGTGGAGGAGATCATCGGCCAGGGCCAGCAGGCCCCGTCCGGGCACATCCCCTTCACCCCCCGAGCCAAGAAGGTCCTGGAGCTGTCGCTCCGCGAGGCCCTTCAGCTCGGCCACAACTACATCGGCACCGAGCACATCCTGCTGGGCCTGATCCGCGAGGGCGAGGGCGTCGCCGCCCAGGTCCTCGTGAAGCTGGGCGCCGACCTGAACCGGGTCCGCCAGCAGGTCATCCAGCTGCTGTCCGGATACTCGGGCGGCAAGGAGGCGGCCACCGCCGGTGGTCCCGCGGAGGGCACCCCCTCCACGTCGCTGGTGCTCGACCAGTTCGGCCGGAACCTCACCCAGGCCGCTCGTGAGTCCAAGCTCGACCCGGTCATCGGGCGCGAGAAGGAGATCGAGCGGGTCATGCAGGTGCTGTCCCGCCGCACCAAGAACAACCCGGTCCTCATCGGCGAGCCCGGCGTCGGCAAGACGGCGGTCGTCGAGGGCCTGGCCCAGGCCATCGTCAAGGGCGAGGTGCCCGAGACCCTCAAGGACAAGCACCTCTACACCCTCGACCTCGGTGCCCTGGTCGCCGGCTCCCGCTACCGCGGTGACTTCGAGGAGCGCCTGAAGAAGGTCCTCAAGGAGATCCGCACCCGCGGCGACATCATCCTGTTCATCGACGAGCTCCACACCCTGGTGGGTGCGGGCGCCGCCGAGGGCGCGATCGACGCCGCCAGCATCCTCAAGCCGATGCTGGCCCGCGGTGAGCTGCAGACCATCGGCGCCACCACGCTCGACGAGTACCGCAAGCACCTGGAGAAGGACGCCGCGCTGGAGCGCCGCTTCCAGCCCATCCAGGTCGCGGAGCCGTCGCTGCCGCACACCATCGAGATCCTCAAGGGTCTGCGCGACCGCTACGAGGCCCACCACCGCGTCTCCATCACGGACGAGGCGCTGGTCCAGGCCGCGACGCTGGCCGACCGCTACATCTCGGACCGCTTCCTGCCGGACAAGGCGATCGACCTGATCGACGAGGCCGGTTCCCGGATGCGCATCCGCCGGATGACCGCGCCGCCGGACCTCCGCGAGTTCGACGAGAAGATCGCGGGCGTGCGCCGCGACAAGGAGTCGGCCATCGACTCCCAGGACTTCGAGAAGGCGGCTTCCCTCCGCGACAAGGAGAAGCAGCTGCTGGCGGCGAAGGCCAAGCGCGAGAAGGAGTGGAAGGCCGGCGACATGGACGTCGTGGCCGAGGTCGACGGCGAGCTCATCGCCGAGGTCCTCGCCACCGCCACCGGCATCCCGGTCTTCAAGCTGACGGAGGAGGAGTCCTCCCGTCTGCTGCGCATGGAGGACGAGCTGCACAAGCGCGTCATCGGGCAGAAGGACGCCATCAAGGCCCTCTCGCAGGCGATCCGCCGTACGCGGGCCGGTCTGAAGGACCCGAAGCGCCCCGGTGGCTCGTTCATCTTCGCCGGTCCGTCCGGTGTCGGTAAGACCGAGCTGTCCAAGACGCTCGCCGAGTTCCTCTTCGGTGACGAGGACGCGCTGATCTCCCTCGACATGTCGGAGTTCAGCGAGAAGCACACGGTCTCGCGTCTCTTCGGTTCGCCCCCCGGCTACGTGGGGTACGAGGAGGGCGGCCAGCTCACCGAGAAGGTCCGCCGCAAGCCGTTCTCCGTCGTCCTGTTCGACGAGGTCGAGAAGGCCCACCCCGACATCTTCAACTCCCTGCTCCAGATCCTGGAGGACGGTCGCCTGACCGACTCCCAGGGCCGGGTCGTGGACTTCAAGAACACGGTCATCATCATGACGACCAACCTCGGGACCCGGGACATCTCCAAGGGCTTCAACCTGGGCTTCGCGGCCCAGGGCGACGTCAAGACGAACTACGAGCGGATGAAGGTCAAGGTCAACGAAGAGCTCAAGCAGCACTTCCGGCCCGAGTTCCTCAACCGTGTCGACGACACCGTCGTCTTCCACCAGCTCAGCCAGGAAGACATCATCGAGATCGTCGACCTGATGATCGCGAAGGTGGACGAGCGGCTGAAGGACCGCGACATGGGCATCGAGCTCAGCGCGGACGCCAAGAAGCTGCTCGCCAAGAAGGGCTACGACCCCGTGATGGGCGCCCGGCCGCTGCGCCGGACGATCCAGCGCGAGATCGAGGACGTCCTCTCGGAGAAGATCCTCTTCGGCGAGCTGCGCCCCGGCCACATCGTGGTCGTCGGCAGCGAGGGCGAGGGCGACGAGCAGAAGTTCACCTTCCGCGGCGAGGAGAAGTCGGCCCTGCCCGACGTCCCGCCGATCGAGCAGGCGGCAGGCGGCGCCGGCCCGAATCTGACGAAGGAGGCGTGACGGCTCCCCGGAGCTGACGCGTCGCACGAGGCGGCCCCGTACCGGTGCATACCGGTTCGGGGCCGCCTCTTTGCTGTTGCGCACCAAGTGACGGCGGCGTCACAGAGATGTCCCGGTCACGTTCCCCCCGGTCGGGAGCGGAAATTCGCTGGTTAATCTGCTCCCGGATCCGGACGCCCGGTCCGGACGACCGAGGAAAAGCGAGGGGGACGGAGCAGATCATGCGCAGACGCGATGTGTCACGCAGGCAGCTGATGAAGCTGGCGGGAGCCGGTCTGGTGCTTCTGGGAGGCGGTGCGGCGGCCTGCGGGCCGGAGGAGGAGGCCATCGGCGGCGGTACGGAGAAGCCGGGGGAGGGGGCGGCCACCCCCGCGCCCGGCTCCAAGCCCTCGCCGACCTGGCAGCAGTCCACCACCTACGACGGGCTGGCCTGGATCTCGGCGGTCGCCGTGGTGGACGACGTGGTGCTCGTCTCGGGCGATCCGCTGGTCGCCCGCGACCTGGCCACCGGCAAGGAGCTGTGGTCGCGCGCGGAGGTCACCACCCCCGGCGCCTCCATGCTCGTGGGCGACGGCACGCTCTATCTGGCCAGCGCCCGGTACGACGGCAACATCATCGGGCTGGACCCGAAGACCGGCAAGGACGTCTGGCGCAGCCGGCTGGGCGACAAGGAGTACGCGCAGCCCAAGGTCATCGCCGCGGACGCCGGCCACGTCTATGTCGTCGCGGGAATCCTGGACAAGGACTTCCGGACGCCGGACAACGTGATCGCCGCGATCGACACCGGCTCGGGCAAGGTCGTCTGGCGCGAGCAGCGCGACCACGGCACCGAGGCGAACGGCATCACCGCGCGGGTGGCGGGCAACCGCCTGGTCTACACGGACTTCCGCGAGAACCTCACGGTGCGCGACACCGCGACGGGCAAGCAGGTCTGGACGAAGAAGATCGGCCGCTCCAGCAACCGGGCCTTCGTGCTCCACGAGGGGCTGGCGATCCTGGCCAACGGCGAGCGGATCCGCGCCTTCGACCTAGCCGACGGCACCGAGAAGTGGTCCTTCGCGACGGAGAAGTACAGCCGGTTCAACGACCCGGCGGTCCTCGACGGGGTGCTCTACGTCTCCGACAGCGTGCATGGGCTCTGGGCGGCGGACCCGGCGACGGGCAAGCGGCACTGGCACGACAAGGGAAGCCTGGACGTGGCCGCCCCCTGGCAGTACGCCAAGGTCGGCGACGTGCTCTACGGGGCGACCGAGTTCGACAAGAACGGCGGCATCCACGCCTTCGACGCGGGGAGCGGGAAGCTGCGCTGGACGTACAACGACGGCAGCGGCGACCTCGACCGCTGGTACCTGGCCTCGGGCGGCAAGCAGCTCGTGGCGCTGCACGCCAAGAAGGTCACGGGCCTGCCGGCGGTGTAGGGGTGCTCCGGCGGCGTTGCATACCCTGGGCCGAAGGTCCTGAAACGGACGGGCGTCGGTCCCACCGCCGGTGACAAGGCGCACAGCCCTTCAGGGGCCTACTAGGCGCCTTAGGAGCTGGGGGGTGGAGGTCGGAAGGGACCTTCGACCCCCTCCCGGAGGGTGCCTTCGGGTGTTTGGCGGCATGTGCCGCGATAGCAGCGTTCTGTCCGTTAAGGGCGGTTCGGAACAGGGGTTAAACCTCTTCTCACACAGACTTTCGGCGGCCTCTTCCGTGATTGTTCCGGGAGGCGTCGAAGCGAATTCCCGGGGCCCCGGCTACGGCTTCCCCTCGTAGGAGGGGGGTTTGAGCCGACCCCCGGGGGCGGGTTACCAAGGTGGGGCAAGCCCGGCAGAACGCCGGGTCCAGTCATACCCGGAGGTTTTCCGCTTATGTCGAAGCGCGTCACGTTCCAGTCCCGCCGCCTGTCCGCCCCCCGTGTCCGCGGCGCCGTGGTGGCAGCCGGCCTCGGGACGTCGATGGTTCTCGGTGCGGGCGCTGCGATCGCGGCCGCCCCGGCGGGAACCGCCGGCGCCACGAGCCTGGTGAGCACCACGACCGCCGACTCGATCGCGCAGCAGGCCGCCGCCCAGGGCAAGGCCGCTCAGCACGCCGCCGAGAAGAAGGCCGAGAAGAAGGCCGAGAAGAAGGCCAAGGACGCCAAGAAGAAGGCCGCCGCCAAGAAGGCCGCCGCGAAGCGGGCCTCGAAGCTGCCGTGGAAGACCCCGGTCAGCCACTACCAGCTGAGCGCGAGCTTCGGCAACGACGGCAGCCGCTGGGCGCACAAGCACTCCGGCCAGGACTTCGCCGTGCCGATCGGCACCAAGGTCGCCGCCGCGCACAACGGCACCGTCGTGAAGGCCGGCCCGAACGGCGGCGGCGACGGCCCCGCGTACGGCAACGCCATCGTCATCAAGCACGGCAACGGCACGTACTCCCAGTACGCGCACCTGTCGAAGATCGATGTGCACATCGGCCAGCACGTGAAGAAGGGCGAGAAGATCGCCCTGTCCGGCAACACCGGGAACTCCAGCGGCCCGCACCTGCACTTCGAGATCCGGACCACCCCGAACTACGGTTCCGCGGTGAACCCGGTCGACTACCTGCACCGCCACGGCATCTCGGTCTGACCGGACCGTGACGCGCCGCCCCTCAGTGGGCGGCGCCCGGGTCATGGGCCCGGGTGACCAGTTCGACGGCGACCTCCAGGACGGCCTTGCGCTTCTCCTCGGGGTCGCCTTCGGCGTCCCGCAGCGCGAACATCCCGGCGTGCATCGTGAAGAGGGCGGTGAAGCACCGCACCTGGTCGGTGAGGGGGGCGTCGGGGTCCTTGATCAGGTCGACCAGCCCGATCACCCGGTGCTTGATCGTCTCCCCGATGCTCAGATCGCGCACCGTCGCCTGGTTCTCCTGCATGAAACGGAAGAGCGCGGAGGCCCCGGCCATGGCCTCGCTGTAGCGGAGCAGGATCTCCTTCTTGGTCTCCAGTGTGCGCGGCTGTTCCTTGCCCCAGGCGATCAGCTCCTCGATCGGCTGGTTCAGATCGTCGAAGATGCTGACGAGGATGTCTTCCTTCGTCTTGAAGTGGTAGTAGAGCGCCGCCTTCGTAACGTCGAGCTTTTCGGAGATCTCGCGCAGGGAGGTCTTCTCGTACCCCTGCTCGGCGAAGAGATCCAGAGCGACGTCCTGGATGCGCTGGCGCGTGTTGCCCCTGCGCTGCTGCGGCGTGCTGCTCATGGTGCTCTCCCAAAAACTTACTTGACGCCCGGCTAGTTACGGGTCTACTTTCCCCTAGTGTAGTCAACTAGCCGGGCGGCAAGTAAGTGCCCGGCTAACAGGGGAATCGGGGAGTGGGAACCATGGCGGACCTGGTGAAGGCGACGGACGGCAGGGCGGATGCGCCGCCCGCCGCGACGGGGAGTCCCGAGCCGAAGCAGCGCAGCGTCCGGGTGGTGATCCTCGCCCTGATGATCACCATGCTGCTGGCCATGCTGGACAACCTGATCGTCGGCACCGCGATGCCGACGATCGTGGGCGATCTCGGCGGACTGGAACATCTGTCCTGGGTGGTCACGGCCTACACCCTGGCGACCGCGGCCTCCACCCCGATCTGGGGCAAGCTCGGCGACATGTACGGCCGCAAGGGCATGTTCCTCACGTCCATCGTGATCTTCCTGATCGGCTCGGTCCTCAGCGGCATGGCCCAGGACATGGGCCAGCTGATCGGCTTCCGCGCCGTCCAGGGGCTGGGTGCGGGCGGTCTGATGGTCGGCGTGATGGCGATCATCGGCGATCTGGTGCCGCCCCGCGAGCGCGGCAAGTACCAGGGCATGATGGCCGGCGTGATGGCGATCGCCATGATCGGCGGGCCGCTGGTCGGCGGCACCCTCACCGACCACCTCGGCTGGCGCTGGAGCTTCTACATCAACCTGCCGCTGGGCGCCGTGGCCCTCGCCATGATCACCGTCGTGCTGCACCTGCCCGCCCGCGAGCGCGTCCGCCCCAAGGTCGACTACCTCGGCGCCGCGCTCCTGACCGTCGGCATCACCGCGATCGTGCTCGTGACCACCTGGGGCGGTACGGAGTACGACTGGAACTCCGCCGTGATCATGGAACTCATCGCGATCGGCGTCGCCGCGCTGGCCGGCTTCCTCTTCGTCGAGACGAAGGCCGCCGAGCCGATCATTCCGCTGCACATCTTCCGCAACGCCAACTTCACCCTGATGTCCGTGGTCGGCTTCATGGCGGGCTTCGTGATGTTCGGCGCGGTCCTCTTCCTGCCGCTGTTCCAGCAGTCCGTCCAGGGCGCCTCCGCGACCAACTCCGGACTGCTGCTCCTGCCGATGCTGCTCGCCATGATGATCGTCTCGCTGATCGCCGGGCGGGTCACCACCAGCAGCGGCCGGTACAAGATCTTCCCGATCCTGGGCTCGATCCTCATGGTCGCCGGCCTCTTCCTGCTCGCGCAGATGGACACCGGCACCACCCGCGTCACCTCGGGCCTCTACATGGCGGTGCTCGGCGCCGGCATGGGCTTCCTCATGCAGATCACCATGCTCGTGGCGCAGAACAGCGTCGAGCTGAAGGACATGGGCGTCGCCTCCTCGGCCACCACCCTGTTCCGTACGCTCGGCAGCTCCTTCGGCGTCGCCATCATGGGCGCGCTCTTCACCGGCCGCGTCCAGGACGAGATGACGGCGCGCGGCGGCGGCGCGGCCACCGCCCACTCCGCCCAGCTCGACGCCGCGAGCCTGGCCAAGCTGCCCGCCCCGGTGCGCGAGGCCTACGAGTACGCGGTCGCCTCCGGCACCCACATCGCCTTCCTGGTCGGCGCGTCCGTCGGACTGCTCGCCCTGGTGGCGGCGGTCTTCGTCAAGGAGGTGCCGCTGCGCGGCGCCGGCCCCGAGAAGACCCCGGCCCCGGCGGCCGAAGCGCTCTAGGGCTTCTTGCCCCGGCGGCGCGCACCGGAACCCGCGGCCTCGGTGCCGTCCGGTTCCGGTGCGCGCGGCTGGGGCGCGCGCTGGTCGGCGAACTGGAGCATCGGATAGCTCCCGGTGTCGGTCGGCGCGTGCTCCGGCAGCCACAGCACGGCGACCGCCCCGCCGGTGCCCTCGGCCGCCCCCTCGGGCGCCGCGTTCCGGAACGTCAGCCGGGCGCCGAGCACGCGGGCCTGCCCGGCCGCGATGGTCAGCCCGAGCCCGTGGCCCTTCCCCGACCGGTCGCTCGATCCGGTACGGAACCGGCTCGGCCCCTCCCGCAGCAGCGCCGAGGGGAACCCCGGACCGTGGTCGCGGATCCGCACCACCCGGCCCTCGACCGTGACCTCGACCGGCGTCCCGCCGTGCTTGGCGGCGTTGCCCAGCAGATTGCCCAGGATCCGCTCCAGCCGGCGCGGATCGGTGTTCACCCACGACTCGTGGACCACCCGCACCCGCACCTCGGGGTCGAGCAGCGCCACCCGCCGGCCGACGAACTCGCCCAGCGCGATCTCCTGGAGCTCGGCCCGCTCCGACGCGCTGTCCAGCCGGGCCACCTCCAGCACGTCCTCCACCAGCGTCCGCATCGCCTGCGCCCGGTCCCGTACCAGCTCCGTGGGGCGGCCCGGGGGCAGCAGCTCGGCCGCGGTCAGCAGCCCGGTCACCGGGGTGCGCAGCTCGTGCGCGATGTCCGCGGTCACCCGGCGCTCGGCCTCGATCCGCTCGTTCAGCGCGTCGGTGAGCGCGTCCACCGCACCGGCCAGCTCATCGGTCTCGTCCCGTACGACCCCGCCGACGGCGTCCCTGACCCGGACCTCGGTGTTTCCCTGGGCGACCTTCCCGGCCGCCGCGGCCGCCTTGCGCAGCCGGCGCGAGAGCTGCCCGCCGATCAGCACGCCCAGCGCGGAACCGCCGAGGACCACGGAGACCGAACCGATGATCAGCGCCCGGTCCAGATCCCCCATGATCGTGGCGGAGCGGTCGGCGAAGCGGGTGTGCAGCGACAGCACGTCCCCGTTGCCCACCGGCACGGCCGCCCAGACGTCGGGCACCCCGCCCGCGTCGTCGACGTGCGTGGCCCGCCGGTTGCGCCGGGTCTCCTGGCGCAGGCTCCGGGGCATCGTCGGATCGTTGAGCTTGGCCCCGAAACGGGGATCGGCCTTCTTGGTCTTCTTCGCCTCGTAGAGCAGCTGGGCATAGGTCAGCCGCTCCAGCTGGACCTCCCGCGCGTTCTCCAGCATCGAGACCCGGGCCGCGTTGTGCACGACCAGGCTCAGCGCCACCGCGATCAGCGCGCCGACCGCCGCGATCGCCGCGCTGATCTTCCAGCGGACCCCCGTCCGCAGCGCCGGCCGCCTCATGCCCTGAGCTTGTAGCCGAAGCCGCGGACCGTCTCGATCCGGTCCTGGCCGATCTTGGTGCGCAGCCGCTGCACATGGACGTCCACGACCCGGGTGTCCCCGCCCCAGCCGTAGTCCCAGACCCGCTCCAGCAGCCGGTCGCGCGAGAGCACGGTGCCGGGCGCCGCGGAGAACTCCAGCAGCAGCCGCATCTCGGTCGGCGTCAGCGCCACCGGCTCGCCCGCCCTGCGGACCTCCATGCCCTCGGTGTCCACCTCCAGCTCCCCGAAGGCCAGCACTCCGCCGGTGTCCGCAGGCTCCGGCTCCCCGCCGCCGGAGCGCCCGCCCGTGGCGTGGCCGAAGCGGCGCAGCACCGCCCGGATCCGGGCGACCAGGACCGCCCCGTCGAACGGCTTGGTGACGTAGTCGTCGGCGCCGGCCTCCAGGCCGAGCACCACGTCGATCGAGTCGGCCCGCGCCGACAGCATGATCACCGGAACCGTCGACTCGTCCCGGATGCGCCGGCAGAGGCTGACCCCGTCCAGGCCGGGCACCATCACGTCCAGCAGCGCGATGTCGGGGCGGTTCGCGCGGAACGCCTCCAGGCCGCGCAGCCCGTCCGGCATCGCGGTGACGGCGAAGCCGTCGCGCTCCAGCGCGAGCTGGGTCGCCTCACGGATGACGTCGTCGTCCTCGACGAACAGGACATGGGTCTCGGCCATCGGACAGCTCTCAGTTCTCCGGCGGTTCGGTGGGTGCGGGCAGATCCCCGTCCCCGCTGCCGACCGCCCGGTTGAAATCGTTGTGCACCCGGTCCTGCTCGCTGAACCGGCTGCCCGACCAGTGGTACGTGATCACTTCCTCGGCCGACGGGTAGGCGACCGCGTCCTTCTTCCCGTACAACTGCGTCGTCACCACCAGATCGCCCCGGTCGATCGTCCCGTACACCGCGGGCTGCTCGACCGTGAAGACGTTCTCGTACGTGCCGTCCGGCCGGGGCCGGTAGACATACGTGCCCACGCCCACCGAGTCCCCGCAGGTCATCACGTTCACCACGACATCGGTGTCCGGGCCGCCGGTCAGCTTGCCGTACGAGGTGTCCACCGGGTACTCGTCACCGGTGCAGGGCCGCAGTACGGAGCGGACCCGCTCGCTGACCTTGGGGTCCGCCTTGAGCAGCTCCACCGGGGCGACCCGCGGCACCGGCCGCGCCGAGGCGGACGCGGTCGTGCTCGGCGTGACCCGGGCGACCGGCTCGGTGCCCGCCGGGCCCTCGTCGCGCGTCCCCGTACCGCCCGTGGAACAACTGACGGCGAACAGCCCGAAGGCGGCGAGCCCGGCCAGTGCCGCACTGCTCGCCGCCCAGCCCGTCAGCGCGCGTCCCCGCGCTCCGCCCGTGCCGTCCCCCGTGGGATGTCCGATGGCGCCGGCCCTCCCCGGGCCGTCACCGCTGCCTCTCAGGCCGCGCACCGCTCCCGCCCCCGCTCGTCATGGCGCCTCTGCGCGGGCGCCCCCGCTTGTGCCCGCGGCCGCGCCGGGGTCCGGGCGGCCGTGCCGCGATGCGCCACCGCGGCCCCGCGGTCCTCCCGGGACCGCTCCTCGCGGCTCGCCGCCTCCCTGCTCTCCAGCTCCTGGCGCAGCCGCGCCAGCGCCCGGTGCAGGGTGCTCTTCACCGTACCGGCCGACATGCCCAGGGCGGCGGCCGTCTCCTCCGTGCTCATCTGCTCCCAGTGTCGCAGGACGACGACACTGCGCTGCTTGGGAGCCAGCACGCCCAGGACGTCCATCAGCAGGGCGCGGTCGGCCCGCTGCTCGGTGCCGTCCTCGATGCTGGCGTCGGGAAGCTGCTCGGTGGGGACCTCGTCGAGCCGGCGCGCCCGCCACCACTCGGTACGGGTGTTGATCATGACGCGGCGGAGATAGGCGTCGGCGAGGGACTTGTCGGCGATGCCGTCCCAGCGCCCGTAGGTGCGGGCCAGCGCGGTCTGCAGCAGGTCCTGCGCGTCCACGGGGTCGGGGACCAATCGGCGGGCGCTGCGCAACAGCGCGTCCTGCCGGGTCCGCACATACTCCTCGAAGCCGAGCACCTCGCCCTGCGCCATGACAACCGCCTCCATCCCCGTGGAACCCCGTGGAACCGCACTCAGCCACCGGTCACCGGGCTGATGGAGGAGACGCTACGGAGCGGTTGTCACGAGGCTGTGCGCGGCAGCCATAGGCCGGCGCACGGCTGTCCATCGGTTGTGTAACAGCCGGGCGCGCGGGGCTGCTCCCGGCGGACGGCGGCCCGCCGGGAGCGTGCTCAGGTCAGCGGCAGCCGGTACTGGCCGCCGGCCAGCGGTTCGACGAGTCCGTCGGCGACCAGGCCGTCCAGGGCGCGGGCCCGCTGCACGGGCTCCTCCCACACCGCGTCGAGCACCGCCTGCGGCACCGGCCCCACCGCCTCGCGCAGCACCGCGAGGAGCCGTCCGCGCACCTGCCGGTCGGTCCCGGCGTACGTCTGGCCCCGGCGCGCGGGCCCCTGGTGCGCGGGCTTCCCGGCCAGCCGCCAGGCGCACTGCGCGGCGATCGGGCAGCGCGAGCAGTCCTCGTTCCTGGCGGTGCAGACGAGCGCGCCGAGCTCCATCGTCGCCGCCGCCCACTGCGCCGCCCGCTCGTCCTCCTCGGGCAGCAGGGCGCGGGCGAGCTTGCGCTCGGCGGCGGTGGTCGCGTTCGGCGGGTACTGGATGCCGGTCGCGGCCCGCGCGAACACCCGGCGGACGTTCGTGTCGAGGACGGCGTGCCGCTGCCGGTAGGCGAAGGAGGCCACGGCCGCCGCCGTGTACTCACCGATCCCGGGCAGGGCGAGGAGCTGGGCGTGTTCGCTCGGTACGTCGCCGCCGTGGCGTTCCGTTATGGCCTGGGCGGCCCCGTGCAGGCGCAAGGCCCGGCGGGGATAGCCGAGCCGGCCCCAGGCGCGGACGGCCTCACCGGGCGGGTCCGCCGCGAGATCGGCGGGGCGCGGCCAGCGGGCCAGCCACTGCTCGTACACGGGGAGCACACGGTTGACGGGGGTCTGCTGCAGCATGAACTCGCTCACCATCACGCCCCAGGCGCCCGCCTCGGGGCGGCGCCAGGGCAGATCGCGGGCGTGCTGTTCGAACCACCCGATGACGGGGGTGTGGAGGGAGGCGGGGGTCGTCTGTGTCGCAGTCGTGGCAGTCATCGCACCCTCGATCCTGGCACGGACGACAGGAACGCGGTCGGGGGGACGGGGGTGTCGGCCCGCAATACGAGCCCATGGAGTGATAGAGACCGCCGTCCGCCCCTGCTGGGCCGCCTCCGCGTTCCGGCAACTGGCCGCACCCACCGCGAGCCGTTGCGGCAACCGGCCGAACCCCGCCCCCCGACCGGTGACCCGGTGCGTCCGGAAGGTCGCCCAGGGTGGCCGTGGAGCGCTCCGGGGCCGGAACGGTCCTTCCCGGAATGATGATCGGCGGAACTCGGGGGCCCGGGGCGGCGGGTGGGGCGGGAGTTGACGCCGATCTCTCGTACAGTTTGGGCCGTGGGATCTCTGCGTAATCCGATCGGGCCGCTTCCCTCCTCCATCTACTGGCGACGGAGGGCAGTAGCGGCGACGCTGGTCGCGCTGCTCGCGGCGCTGATCGTATGGGCCGTCACCTCCGGTGGCGGCAAGGGGGATCACGACGATTCCAAGGCGCCGTCCTCGGGACCCGTGCACTCGATCACCCCGGGCCCCTCGGGCACCGGCCCCGTCGTCACCGAACGGCCGGGCGGGGGAGGCGAGTCGGGCGACGGCGGCGGCAGCGGCACGGGCGGCGGCGGCAGTTCGGCCGGCGGCGACGAGTCCGACGCCCCGGCGGACGGCGAGGCGAACGACGGCAACGGCAACACCGCCGGAACGGGCGCCGGTTCGGGTTCCGGCTCGGGGCCGGGCGCGGGCATCGCCGGACAGCGCGTCCCCGCCGATTCCCCGCTCCCCGTCTGCGCCCCCACCGCGCTGCGGTTCACGCTGAAGACCGGTCTGCGCTACGCGCCGGGCGAGAAGCCGAGGTTCCGGCTGCTCGCCGAGAACACCTCGTCGACCACCTGCAAGGCCGACTTCGGTCCGAGGGCCGCCGTCCTCACCGTCACCGAGGCGGGCGGCGACGACGAGCAGGTGTGGTCCTCCAAGGACTGCCCGCGCGACACCGCCGCGGTCCTGCTGAAGGTTCCGGCGGGGCAGACCGTCGAGTACGCCGTCGAGTGGGACCGCGCCAAGAGCGCCCCGAAGTGCGCGACGCCACCGGCCGGGAAGGCCGGGCCGGGGACGTATCTGGTGGAGGCCAAGGCCCCGGGCGCCCCCGTGCAGCGCGCCTCGTTCGTCCTCGCGAAGGACTGAGCGGGGCCGGGCGGCGGGGAAGAGGCCGGGCAGGCCGGAAAGGGCCCGTGGGGGCCGGGCGCTCCGGACGGATGTCCTTGGGGGCCGGGCGGTCGGGAAAGGCCCGGGGAGAGCGGAGGCCGAGCGGGTCGGGGGGCCGGGGCCGCCCCGGTCACCACCGCGACCGGGTCAGACGTACCGCTCCAGGATCGACGACTCGGCCAGGCGGGACAGGCCCTCGCGCACGCTGCGCGCCCGTGCCTCCCCGACGCCGTCCACCGTCTGGAGGTCGTCCACGCTCGCGGCGAGCAGCTTCTGCAGCCCGCCGAAGTGCTCCACCAGCCGGTCGATGATCGCGCCGGGCAGCCGCGGCACCTTCGCCAGCAGCCGGAAGCCGCGCGGCGAGACCGCCGAGTCGAGCGTCTCCGGAGAGCCGCTGTACCCCAGCGCCCGTGCCACCACCGGCAGTTCGAGCAGCTCCGTGTGGGAGAGAGCGTCCAGCTCGGTGAGCGCCTCCGCGACCGTGCGCGAGCGCTTGGCGGTCGGCTCCGGCACGTAGTCCCGGACGACCAGCTCGCGCTCGGGCTCCACTCCGGCGATCAACTCGTCGAGCTGGAGCGAGAGAAGGCGGCCGTCGGTGCCCAGCTCGACCACGTACTCCGCGATCTCGGTGGCGATCCGGCGGACCATCTCCAGGCGCTGGGCGACCGCCGTCACGTCCCGGACGGTCACCAGGTCCTCGATCTCCAGCGCGGAGAGCGTCCCGGCGACCTCGTCCAGACGGAGCTTGTACCGCTCCAGGGTGGCGAGCGCCTGATTGGCCCGGGAGAGGATCGCACCGGACTCCTCCAGGACCCGGCGCTCCCCGTTCACGTACAGCGCGATCAGGCGCATCGACTGGGAGACCGAGACGACCGGGAAGTTGCACTGCTTGGAGACCCGGTCCGCCGTGCGGTGCCGGGTGCCGGTCTCCTCGGTGGGGATCGAGGCGTCCGGGACCAGCTGAACGCCGGCGCGCAGGATCTTGGTCATGTCCTTGTCGAGGATCAGTGCCCCGTCGAGCTTGGCGAGCTCCCGCAGCCGGGTCGCGGTGAACTCCACGTCCAGCACGAAGCCGCCGGTGCACATCGACTCGACGGTCCTGTCCATGCCGAGGACGATCAGCCCGCCGGTGTTGCCGCGGAGAATGCGCTCCAGGCCGTCCCGCAGGGCCGTTCCGGGCGCGACGGCGGACAACGAGGCGCGCATCAGCGCCTCGATCCCGGTGCCTTGGCCGGACTTTCCGGGCGATGCTGCCCGGTCGCTGGCTGCCACTGCACTCCTCCGGTCACAGGTTGCGGTGCCCTCAGGGCCTGGTGCGCGGATCCTGCCGGATCCGAACGGGAGACCCTACGTCCCTCGTGCCGTTCGTACGGACGGGCGAGACCAGGGCAAAGTCTACCGGCGCCCGTTGTCCTCCTGTGGGGCCTGTGCACGAGAGCGGCGCGGGAGGACCCTGAGCGCGTCGCCCATGTTGGCGACTTCCGTGACCTTCATACCGGCCGGGACCTTGCCCGGATCGACCGGGACCAGCGCGTGGGTGAAGCCCAGCCGGTGCGCCTCGGCCAGCCGCCGCTGGACCCCCGTGACCCGTCTGACCTCGCCCGCGAGACCCACCTCGCCGATCGCCACCAGGTTCTTCGGCAGCGGTGTGTCGCTGGCCGCGCTGGCCAGGGCGAGCGCCACCGCGAGGTCCGCGGCGGGCTCGGTGAGCCTCACCCCGCCGACCGTCGCGCTGTAGATGTCCCGCTTGCCGAGCGCGCTGATCCG
This sequence comes from Streptomyces sp. NPDC001515, assembly GCF_053597115.1. Classification (NCBI taxonomy): domain Bacteria; kingdom Bacillati; phylum Actinomycetota; class Actinomycetes; order Kitasatosporales; family Streptomycetaceae; genus Streptomyces; species Streptomyces sp. NPDC001515. Next base: position 13,407 of record NZ_JBSFHN010000027.1, on the reverse strand, counting down.
GCCGCGCTGCTCCAGGACCGCGAGCATCATCGACACCCGGGACGTCTCCAGGCCCGAGGTCGTGCGCCGGGGCGAGGGGATCTGCGAGTCGACCGTGAGCGCCTGCACCTCGGCGACCAGGGGGCGCTTGCCCTCCAGCGTCACCGTCAGGCAGGTGCCCGGGACGGGCTCGTCGCGGCGGGTGAGGAAGAGGCCCGAGGGGTCGGCGAGGCCGGTGATGCCCTCGTCGTGGAGCTCGAAGCAGCCGACCTCGTCGGTCGCCCCGTAGCGGTTCTTCACCCCGCGCACCAGGCGCAGCCGGGCGTGCCGGTCGCCTTCGAAGGAGAGCACCACGTCGACCAGGTGCTCCAGCAGCCGGGGACCGGCGATGGCGCCGTCCTTGGTGACGTGGCCGACCAGCAGCGTGGACATGCCGCGTTCCTTGGAGGCGCGGATCAGCGCCCCGGCCACCTCGCGGACCTGCGCCATCCCGCCGGGCGCCCCGTCGATCTCCGGGGAGGCCACGGTCTGCACCGAGTCCAGGACGAGCAGCGAGGGCTTGACCTCGTCCAGATGGGCCAGCACCGCCGAGAGGTCGGTCTCCGCCGCCAGGTACAGCTGGTCGTGGATCGCCCGGATCCGGTCGGCGCGCAGCCGGACCTGGCCGGCGGACTCCTCACCCGTGACGTACAGCGTGCGGTGGTCCTCGCTCGCGGCCTTGGCCGCCACGTCCAGCAGCAGCGTGGACTTGCCGACGCCCGGCTCGCCCGCGAGCAGCACGACGGCCCCGGGCACCAGGCCGCCGCCGAGCACCCGGTCCAGCTCACCGACGCCCGTCGAGCGGGCCGTGGCCTGCCGGCCGTCGACCTGGCCGATGGGGAGCGCGGCCGTGGAGACGCGGCCGGCGGCCGTCGTCCGCACGGCCGGGGCACCGCCGAACTCCTCGACCGTGCCCCACGCCTGGCACTCGGGGCAGCGGCCGAGCCACTTCGCGGTGGTCCAGCCGCATTCGGTGCAGCGGTAGGACGGCCGGTCCTTCGCGGATTTCGTACGGGCAGCCATGGCGCCACCGTATCGGTGGGGTCGGACAGTGCCGCCCGGCGCGGTGCCCCGGGGCGCCCGGGGCCGGGGGCGCGGGGGCGGCCGGCCCGGCCCGGTGTCCCTTGTCGACCGATACGTTCACCCGTAAGGGTTAAATGTCCGCAAGGGGTACGAGGGGGTGGTCCGCCCTGCCTACGGTCGCAAGGTGACGAGCAGCAGGCTGGAGACCCCCGCGAACACCCCCGGCGCACACCGGGCGCCGCGCCGCGCGCCCCACGCCTCGCCGAAGCGGCCGCCCGCCCGTTACGAGCCGCATCTCGACGGTCTGTTCACCTACTGCCTCTCCGTGCTCTGCGACCACGACGCCGCCACCGAGGCGCTGGGCGCCGTCCTCGCGCTGGCCGAGCGGCAGGGCGGGCGGTGTCCCACGGGCGAGGAGGAGCGCAGGACCTGGCTGTACGCCCTGGCCCGCTGGATGTGTCTGCGCAGGCTCGCCGAGCGGACGCGGGGCCGGCAGGCGCACCGCGGGCCCGACCCCGCCCGCCCGTACGGCCAGCCGTCCCCGGCCGGCGACGACCACCGGGGCCCCGCCGCGCACACGGGCCGCCGGGGACGGCGCACGGCCGCCTCCGCGCGCGCCCTCAGGACCCCGCTCACCACCCCCGCACCCCGCTCCGCCTCCGCTTCCCCGGTCCGGCCAGGCGGCCCGGCCGACGCCCGGACCAGGCCCGAGCCCTCCGCCGCCCCGCTCCTCTCCGGGAGCGCGCCCGCCGCCCGGTCCCGCTCCGAGGCCCCCGCCGCCCCGGCCTCGTGGTCCGAGAGCCCGGCCGCCGCCGAGGCGCACCGCCGCGAGCTGGCCCAGCTGGCCTGGCCCGAGGCGGCCGGGACCACACCCGAGCAGCGCGAGGCCCTGGAGCTCGCCGTCCGCCACCGCCTCGCCCCGCGCGCCGTCGCCGCCGTCCTCGGGCTGGAGCCGGCGACCGCCCGGGAGCTCCTGGCCGCCGCCGCCTGCGAGGTCGAGCGGACCCGGGCCGCCCTCGCCGTCGCCGAGACGGGCACCTGCCCCGCGGTCGGCCGGCTCACCGGCGACCGGCGGCTCCTGCTCTCCGCCCCGCTCCGCCGTGAGCTCGTACGGCATGTGGACGACTGCCCGAGGTGCCGGCGCGCCGCCGAGCGGGCCGACGCGCGGGGCCCCTGGCCCGGGGCCGCGATCACGCCCGCGGCGGCACTGGCGGTCGTCGAGGCGCCGCGCCCCTCCGCGTATGTGGCCATGCTCCAGGCGCAGAAGCATCAGAAGAATCGGTCCGCCACACCCCGCTTCGACCGCACCGGCTTCCCCATGGACCCCAAGGACCACGCGGCGCGCCGCGACCGGCTGCGGTCCCGGATGATGACGACGACCGTGGTCGCCACGGTCGTCGCCGCCCCCGTGATCGCGCTCTGGTCCGCCTACCGGGGCGCGCCGCTCATCGGCGAGGGCCACGAGGGCCCGGTGGTCACCGCCACCGACCAGGGCGACCACAGCACCGAGGCCCCGTACGGCCACTACGAGAACGCGGGCAACGCACGCCCCGACGAGCGCCGCCCCTTCACGGACGGCGCCGGCCTCCCCGAGATCTCCGCCGAGGTCATCGGCGCGGAAACGGACGCGGACGGGGACGGCCGGGAGCGGCACACCGGCCGGCTCACCGTCGAGGCCCGCTCCTCCGGCGGCACGACCACGCTCACGCTCACCGCCTCCGCGTCCGGCCCGGTCGCCTGGACCGCCGGCACGGCCCAGTCCTGGCTGCGGCTGAGCGCCACTTCGGGCAGGCTCGCCCCGGGCGCGTCCACCACCATCCGGGTCCTGGTGGACCACGGCCGGGAGCCCGCGGGCTACTGGACGGCCAGGATCGCCGTCGCCCCCTCCGGAGCCGTCGTCGCCCTGCACGGCTACGGGGGCGCGCCCCCGACCGTCCCCCCGCCGTCCCCGAGCGGATCGTCCCGCCCGCATCCGCCCGTCCCGCAGGAGCCCTCCCCGACACCGCCGGACCCGACGCCCACGCCGACGCCGACGCCCGATCCGTCGGGCAGCACCCCGCCGCCCACGGACCCGCCCGGCTCCTCACCGGACCCGACGGGCCCGCCGTCGACCTCGGAGCCGGGCAAGGGCGGGCCCGGCACCCCGCCCCGGGCCGACTGAAGCCCTAAGCGGGGTCCGCCGGGTGGGGGGCCATCGGCAGCAGGGCGGAGAGCCGTTCCTCGCACAGCTCGGCCAGCCGCTCGTACGCCTCCTTGCCCATCAGCTCCGTCAGCTCGGGCCGGTAGGACACGTACACCGGCTCACCGGCTCCGTGCGCCGACGTCGCCGAGGTGCACCACCAGTGCAGATCGTGCCCGCCCGGACCCCAGCCCCGGCGGTCGTACTCACCGATCGACACCTGGAGCACCCGGGTGTCGTCGGGCCGGTCGATCCAGTCGTACGTCCGCCGGACCGGCAGCTGCCAGCACACGTCCGGCTTGGTCTCCAGCGGTTCGCGGCCCTCGCGCAGCGCCAGGATGTGCAGGGAGCAGCCGGCGCCCGCGGCGAAGCCGGGACGGTTCTGGAAGATGCAGGAGCCCTGCCAGCGCCGGGTCTGGCGCTCCCCGTCCTCGTCGGTCTGGACCCAGCCCGACTCGCTGCCCACGTCGTGGAACTGCCACAGCTCGGGGGTGAGGCGCGCGACGTGCCCGGCGACCCGCTTCTCGTCGTCCTCGTCCGAGAAATGGGCGCCCAGGGTGCAGCAGCCGTCGTCCGCGCGCCCCGCCTGGATGCCCTGGCAGCCGCTGCCGAAGACGCACGTCCACCTGGACGTCAGCCAGGTCAGATCGCAGCGGAAGACCTGCTCGTCGTCGGCCGGGTCCGGGAACTCCACCCAGGCCCGCGCGAAGTCGATGCCCTTCTCGTCGGGCTCCTCCGTCCGCGCCGGCGGGGTGGCCCGCCCGGTCGTCTGCTTCTTCGTGGCTTTGCCCGGCTTCGCCTTTTTCGTCTTTGGCACGGGCCCAGAGTAAGGCGCACCGGCGCATGCGCGCGGTCCCGTGCGCCGGTCCGGAGCGGCCGGGGGCGGCAGTAGCGTTCTTCATATGAGACTCGGAGTCCTCGACGTGGGGTCGAACACGGTTCATCTGCTGGTGGTCGACGCGCACCCCGGCGCCCGGCCGCTGCCCGCGCATTCGCACAAGGCGGAGCTGCGCCTGGCCCAACTGCTCGACGACGACGGCGCGATCGGCCCGGTCGGCGTGGACCGGCTGGTGGCGACGGTCGCCGACGCGCTCCAGGCCGCCGAGGACAAGGGCTGCGAGGACGTGCTGGCCTTCGCCACCTCGGCGGTGCGCGAGGCGAGCAACGCCGACCGGGTGCTGGCCCGGGTCCGTGAGGAGACCGGCGTGGACCTGGCCGTCCTCAGCGGCAGCGAGGAGGCCCGGCTGACCTTCCTCGCCGCCCGCCGCTGGTTCGGCTGGTCGGCGGGGCGGCTGCTGGTCCTGGACATCGGCGGCGGCTCGCTGGAGATCGCGTACGGCATCGACGAGGAACCGGACGCCGCCGTGTCGCTGCCGCTCGGCGCCGGCCGCCTCACGGCCGGCTGGCTGGCCGGCGACCCGCCGGACCCGGCTGAGGTCAGGGCGCTGCGCCGCCACGTGCGGGCGCGGATCGCCCGCAGTGTCGGCGAGTTCACCCGCTTCGGCCGCCCCGACCACGTCGTGGCCACCTCCAAGACCTTCAAGCAGCTCGCCAGGATCGCGGGCGCCGCCCGCTCCACGGAGGGGCTGTACACGCAGCGCACCCTCGGCCGCCGGGCGCTGGAGGAGTGGGTGCCGAAGCTCGCCGCGATGACGGCGGAGGAGCGCGGGACCCTGCCCGGCGTCTCCGAGGGCCGCGCGGCCCAGGTGCTGGCGGGCGCGCTGGTCGCGGAGGGGGCGATGGACCTGCTCGGCGTCGAGGAGGTGGAGATCTGCCCCTGGGCGCTGCGCGAGGGCGTCATCCTGCGCCGCCTGGACCACCTGACGTCCCGCGAGGACGCGGCCCTCACCTGACCCGGCCCCGGCCCGGCCCCGGTCGGTGACTCGATCTCGGCGCGGCCGGGCCCGGATCGAGTCAGGACCGCGTCGGGATCCATGGCCCTTCTCACTTTCCGTCCCGCTCCCTCGGCGGGGCGCACCGCTGCCCGTACGCTGTCTGCGTGGCAGAACCAGTGGTGCGCATCCCGGATGCGAAGGTCGCCCTGTCGACGGCCTCGGTCTATCCGGAGTCGACGGCGACGGCCTTCGAGATCGCCGCGCGCCTGGGGTACGACGGCGTCGAGGTCATGGTGTGGACCGATCCGGTCAGCCAGGACATCGAGGCGCTGCGCCGCCTCTCGGACTACCACGGGGTGCCGATACTGGCGGTCCACGCCCCCTGTCTCCTCATCACCCAGCGGGTCTGGTCCACCGACCCCTGGGTCAAGCTCCAGCGGGCCCGCGCCGCGGCGGAGAAGCTCGGCGCCACGACCGTCGTCGTCCACCCCCCGTTCCGGTGGCAGCGCACCTACGCCCGCGACTTCGTCCGGGGCATCTGGCGGATGGCGGACGAGACCGATGTGCGGTTCGCCGTCGAGAACATGTACCCCTGGCGCTACCGGGACCGCGAGATGCTCGCGTACGCCCCCGACTGGGACGTCACCAACGACGACTACCGCCACTTCACCGTCGACCTCTCGCACACCGCGACCGCGCGGACCGACGGCATGGCCATGGCCGAGCGGATGGGCGACCGGCTCGCCCATGTGCACCTGGCCGACGGCAAGGGCTCCAACAAGGACGAGCACCTGGTGCCCGGCCGGGGCGACCAGCCCTGCGCCGCCCTGCTGGAGCGGCTGGCCCGGACCGGTTTCGACGGCCATGTGGTCATCGAGGTCAACACCCGGCGGGCGATGTCCTCCGCCGAACGCGAGGCCGACCTTGCCGAGGCGCTGGCCTTCACCCGGCTCCACCTCGCCTCCTCCGCCCGGACGCCCCGCCCGTGACCGGGGACACCGCCGCCCCGGGCCCCCGGCGCCGGGGCCGCCCCGCCCGCGCCGACGCCGGCCCGGGACCGGACGCGCGCACCCGGATCCTGGACGCGGCCCGCGCCGAGTTCGCGGAGCGCGGCTACGACAAGACGTCGGTGCGCGGCATCGCCAAGGCGGCCGGGGTGGACCCGGCCCTGGTCCACCACTACTTCGGGACCAAGGACGAGGTCTTCGCCGCGGCCATCGAGGTCTCCTTCGAACCGGTCCTGGACATCGCGGAGCTCTTCGGCGAGGGCGGCGCGGACGTGGGGGAGCGGCTGGCCCGCTACTTCATCGGGATCTGGGAGGACCCGGTCACCCGCGTCCCGCTGCTGGCGGTCATCCGCTCGGCGCTCACCCACGAGGCCGCCGCCGACGTGCTGCGGGCCTTCGTGCTGAGGCGGCTGCTGGAGCGGATCGCGGAGCGGCTGGACGTACCCGATCCGACCTTCCGGGCGGAGCTGGCCGCCTCGCACATGGTGGGGATCGTGATACTGCGGTACGTGGTGCGCGCCGAACCGCTGGCGTCGGCGGACCCCGAGCGGATCATCGCGATGGTGGCCCCCACGCTCCGGCGCTATCTGACCGAGCGCTGACCGTACGCCCGTGCCCCACGCGGCGCCCACGGAGCGAGCCGCCCGTCCCGCATTCCGGACACCGTGTCCAGATCTTGGCACCGGAGGCGTACGCTCGGAGGCAGTCTTTTCTGTCGAAGGAGCGAGCGACGATGCCCGAGCTGAGGTCCCGCACGGTCACCCACGGACGCAACATGGCGGGCGCCCGCGCCCTTATGCGGGCCTCGGGCGTAGCGAGCGAGGACATCGGCAAGCCGATCGTCGCCGTCGCCAACTCCTTCACGGAGTTCGTCCCCGGCCACACCCACCTCGCCCCCGTCGGCCGGATCGTCTCCGAGGCGATCAAGGCGGCGGGCGCGGTGCCCCGCGAGTTCAACACCATCGCGGTGGACGACGGCATCGCGATGGGCCACGGCGGCATGCTCTACAGCCTGCCCTCCCGCGACCTGATCGCGGACAGCGTCGAGTACATGGTCGAGGCGCACTGCGCCGACGCGCTGATCTGCATCTCCAACTGCGACAAGATCACCCCCGGCATGCTGATGGCCGCGATGCGCCTCAACATCCCGACGGTCTTCGTCTCCGGCGGCCCGATGGAGGCCGGCAAGGCCACCCTCGTGGACGGCACGGTCCGCAAGCTCGACCTGATCAACGCGATCAGCGACGCCGTGGACGAGAAGATCTCCGACGAGGACATCCTCCGTATCGAGGAGAACGCCTGCCCCACCTGCGGCAGCTGTTCCGGCATGTTCACCGCCAACTCGATGAACTGCCTGACCGAGGCCCTCGGCCTCTCCCTCCCCGGCAACGGCTCGGTCCTCGCCACGCACACCGCCCGCAAGGCGCTGTACGAGGAGGCCGGCCGCACGGTCGTCGAGATCACCCGGCGCTACTACGAGCAGGACGACGCCACGGTCCTGCCCCGCGCCATCGGCACCCGCGCCGCGTTCGAGAACGCGATGGCGCTGGACATCGCGATGGGCGGCTCCACCAACACGATCCTGCACCTGCTGGCGGCCGCCCAGGAGGCGGAGCTGGACTACGACCTCTCGGACATCGACGCCGTCTCGCGCCGCGTCCCGTGCCTGTCGAAGGTCGCCCCCAACGTCGCGCCCGGCGGGACGTACTACATGGAGGACGTCCACCGGGCCGGCGGCATCCCCGCCATCCTCGGCGAGCTGCACCGGGGCGGTCTGCTCAACGAGGACGTGCACGCGGTGCACTCCGACACCCTCGCCGAGTGGCTGAAGAACTGGGACGTGCGCGGCGGCTCGCCGTCGCCCGAGGCCGTCGAGCTGTGGCACGCGGCCCCCGGCTGCGTCCGCTCCGCGACCGCCTTCTCGCAGTCCGAGCGCTGGGACACCCTCGACGTGGACGCGGCCGGCGGCTGCATCCGCGACATGGCCCACGCGTACTCCAAGGACGGCGGTCTCGCGGTCCTCAAGGGCAACATCGCCGAGGACGGCTGCGTCGTGAAGACGGCCGGCGTCGACGAGTCGATCTGGACCTTCGAGGGCCCGGCGGTCGTCTGCGAGTCGCAGGAGGAGGCCGTCGACAAGATCCTCCGCAAGGAGATCAAGGAGGGCGACGTCGTCGTCATCCGCTACGAGGGCCCGCGCGGTGGCCCCGGCATGCAGGAGATGCTGTACCCGACCTCGTTCCTCAAGGGCCGGGGCCTCGGCAAGAGCTGCGCCCTGGTCACCGACGGCCGCTTCTCCGGCGGCACGTCGGGCCTGTCCATCGGCCATGCCTCGCCCGAGGCGGCCTCCGGCGGCACGATCGCGCTCGTCGAGGACGGCGACCGCATCCGCATCGACATCCCGAACCGCTCGATCGACCTCCTGGTCGCCGACGAGGTCCTGGCCGCCCGCCGCGCCGCGCTGAACGGGGTGTACGCGCCGAAGAACCGCGAACGCAAGGTCTCGGCCGCGCTGCGCGCCTACGCCGCCATGGCGACGAGCGCGGACCGGGGCGCCGTCCGCGACGTCTCCCGGCTCGGCTGACCCCTCCCGGGTGCCGTCTCCGGCCCCTCCGGCCCCGCGCCGGAGGGGCCGGACGCGTGTCCGGCATCCCGGCGCCTGGGATAATCGACCCCGTGAGCGAGAACAGCGACACCCCCGACGGCAACGCCCCCGACCGCGAGGCCCCCGTCGGTGCCCCCGCGACCGCCCCGGGCCCCCAGCCGGAGCCGATCCGCTTCTTCGGCACCACCTGGGTCGCCCACGACGGGAACTACGGGCTGCGCCGCGTCGGAGCGGCCGTCGGTTCGCTCGCCGCCGCCGTCGCCTCCTGTTTCGTGCTCCGCTTCGCCTACCAGGGCCTGGAGATCGCCGACATCGGCGGCTTCGTCGGCATGCTGGTCGTGCTGATGTTCGCCGTCTGCAGCGCCATCGCCTTCCGCAAGACCTGGGAGGGCTTCAACCGCCGCCCCGCCGACGCCGCCCGCGAGGAGAGCCTGCGCGGCCTCAAGACCATCGGCTTCGTCGGCTCCCTGCTCGCCTACTTCTTCCGTACGTTCTCCGAGGCGCCCGGCGAGAAGCTCCACCGCGAGGAGTTCGAAGCCGCCCAGGCGCGCTACGCCAAGCGCCGCGCCGCCCGCACCGGCAACCCGGCGGCCCGCAAGAACACCAAGAAGCCCCGCCGGAAGTAGCGTCGGGGGCGGGAGGGCCCGCACCGTACGCCCGGCGACCGGGACCGTGCCCGTACGCCCGAGAAGCACGACTCCGCTGTTGCTGTTGCTGTTGCTGTTGCTGGAGCTGGAGCTGGAGCTGGAGCTGGAGCTGGAGCTGGAGCCGGAGCTGGAGCCGGAGCCGGAGCCGGATCGGGTCCGGGCCCGTTGTGCCGTCGCCGTCCGTACGGCGGGTCGGCGCGGGCCCGAGGGATTCCTGGGCCCCCGGACCCGGTGGCGCGGATCCCGGGCACCCGCGGCTCCCGCCGGGCGCACCCCGGGGTCCACGATGGCTCCATGACCGCATCCCGCCCGCAGGACCCCGCCGCCCTCGTCGCCGCCCGCGCCCGGTCGTTCGACCGGGCCGCCGCCCAGTACGCCGCGGCCCGCCCCGGCTACCCGCCCGCGCTGTTCACCGCCGTCGAGGACCTGGCCGGCCGCCCCCTGCGCGGTGCCCGCGCCCTCGACGTCGGCGCGGGCACCGGCATCTCCACCGGGCTGCTCGACGACCGGGGCGCCCGGGTCGTCGCGGTGGAGCCCGGCCCCGGCATGGCGGCCGAACTGCGCCGCACCCTGCCGCACGTCCCGCTGGTGCGCGCCGACGGCAACCGGCTCCCGTTCGCCGGGGGCTCCGCGGACCTCGTCACGTACGCCCAGTCCTGGCACTGGACCGATCCCGCGCTCGCCGCCGCCGAGGCCCGCCGGGTCCTGCTTCCCGGGGGCGCGCTCGCCCTGTGGTGGAACGTCCCGGACCGGGAGACCCCGTGGCTGGCGGACCAGGACGCCCGGCTGCGCCGGTTCTTCCTGGAGGAGGCCGGCGCCGAGGACACCAGCGCGCACGGCTCGGCCGTAGGCATCCGCGAGCTGCCGGACACCTTCGGCTTCGCGCACCGCCGCATCCCGTGGACCCGCCGGGTCCCGCTGGACACCCACCTCGCCAACCTCGGCAGCCACTCCGCCTTTCTGGTCATCGACGCGGAACCGGCCGAGCGCTTCCTCGCCGAGGAGCGCGTCCGTCTCGCCGCGCTCTTCCCGGACGGCACGGTCGAGGAGAGGTACGTCGTCGATCTGAAGCTCGCCCTGAGCTGAGCGCCCGCCCGTCCCGACACGGCCCCGCCGGTGCGCGTTCCCTTGACGGCGGGGCCGCGCCGGGATCAAAATTCATCACATGATGAATTCTTCGGGCGTCGCCATCGAGGCCCGTGGCCTCACCGTCGTACGAGGCAGCCGCACCGTCCTCAAGGGCCTCGACTTCACCGTCGAACCCGGCAGGATCACCGGGCTCCTCGGCCCCTCCGGCTGCGGCAAATCCACCCTGATGCGTGCCGTCGTCGGCACCCAGGCCAAGGTCACCGGCGCCCTGGACGTCCTGGGCAGCCCGGCCGGCCACCCCTCCCTGCGCCCCCGCATCGGCTATGTGACGCAGGCCCCCTCCGTGTACACCGACCTCACCGTCCGCCAGAACCTGGACTACTTCGCGGCGGTCCTCCGGCCCGGCCGCCGCCACCGTGACGAACGCCGGGACGCCGTCACCCGCGCCATCGGCGACGTGGACCTGACCAGCCACGCCGACGCCCTGGCCGGCGCGCTCTCCGGCGGCCAGCGCACCCGGGTCTCCCTCGCCGTCGCCCTGCTCGGCACCCCCGAACTGCTCGTCCTCGACGAACCCACCGTCGGTCTCGACCCCGTCCTCAGGCGCGACCTCTGGAACCTCTTCCACACCCTCGCCGCCGAGCGGGGCACCACCCTGCTCATCTCCTCGCACGTCATGGACGAGGCCGAGCGCTGCCACCGGCTGCTCCTCATGCGCGAGGGCGAGATCCTCGCCGACGACACCCCCGAGGCCCTGCGTGCCGATGCCGGCACCCCCACCGTCGAAGAAGCCTTCCTCCACCTGGTCGACGCGGCCGCCACCCGTCAGGAGAACGCCCGATGAGCACCACGACGAGCACCCCGGGCACCCGGCCCGCCACCACCCCGCCGCTCAGCCCGGCCCGCACCCTCGCCACCGCCGGCCGCGTCCTGCGCCAGCTCACCCACGACCCGCGCACGATCGCGCTGCTCCTGCTGATCCCGGTCGTGCTGATCACCCTGCTGCGGTACGTCTTCGACGGCTCCCCGCAGACCTTCGACTCCATCGGGGCCTCGCTCCTCGGGATCTTCCCGCTGATCACGATGTTCCTGGTGACCTCCATCGCCACCCTGCGCGAACGCACCTCCGGCACCCTGGAACGGCTCCTCGCCATGCCCCTGGGCAAGGGCGACCTCATCGCCGGCTACGCGCTCGCCTTCGGCGCCGTCGCCGTCGTCCAGTCGCTGCTGGCCACCGGCCTCTCCGTCTGGGCCCTCGGCCTGGACGTCACCGGATCGCCGTGGCTGCTCCTGCTGGTGGCCGTCCTCGACGCCCTCCTCGGCACCGCGCTCGGCCTCTTCGTCTCCGCCTTCGCCGCGTCCGAGTTCCAGGCCGTCCAGTTCATGCCCGCCGTGATCTTCCCGCAGCTCCTGCTCTGCGGACTGTTCATCCCCCGCGACCGGATGGCCCCCGTACTCGAAGCCGTCTCCGACGTCCTGCCCATGTCGTACGCCGTGGACGGCATGAACGAGGTCCTCCACCACGCCGACGTCACCGGCGCCTTCGTCCGCGACGTGGCCATCGTGGCGGGCTGCGCCCTGGTCGTCCTCGCCCTCGGAGCCGCCACCCTCCGCCGCCGCACCACCTGACGGGCCGGTGCGAGGATGACCGGAACGCGTACGGAACCCCGTGCACGGCGAGCACAGCCCGGAGGGTGAAACGGCATGACCCAGACAGTTGCGGTCCTCGGCACAGGCAAGATCGGCGAGGCCCTGCTCAGCGGCATGATCCGGGCGGGCTGGCGCCCGGCCGACCTCCTGGTGACCACCCGCCGCTCCGAACGCGCCGCCGAACTGAAGGACCGGTACGGGGTCGACGCGGTCACCAACGCCGAGGCCGCCGAGCGCGCGGACATCCTCATCCTCGCGGTCAAGCCGCAGGACATGGGCCGGCTCCTCGACGAACTCGCCCCGCACCTCACCGCCGACCGCCTGGTCATCAGCGCCGCGGCCGGCATCACGACCGCCTTCATCGAGGACCGCCTCGCCACGGGCACCCCGGTCGTCCGGGTCATGCCGAACACCCCCGTCCTGGTCGACGAGGGCATGTCAGTCATCTCCGGGGGCAGCCACGCCACCCCCGGCCATCTGACCTCCGCCGAGACGATCTTCGGCGGGGTCGGCAAGACCCTGCGGGTGCCCGAGTCCCAGCAGGACGCGGCCACCGCCCTCTCCGGCTCCGGCCCGGCGTACTTCTACTTCCTCGTCGAGGCCATGACGGACGCCGGCATCCTGCTCGGCCTGCCCCGCGCCCAGGCCCACGACCTCATCGTCCAGGCCGCCATCGGCGCCGCCGTGATGCTCCGCGACAGCGGCGAACACCCGGTCAAGCTCCGCGAGGCCGTCACCAGCCCGGCCGGCACCACCATCAGCGCCATCCGCGAACTCGAGAACCACGGCGTACGTGCCGCCCTCATCGCCGCCCTGGAGGCCGCCCGCGACCGCAGCCGCGAACTGGCCTCCGGCAACGGCTGACCCCATTGGACCAACCGCACAGCGTCGCGGAGCCGGCCGCCTGGCCAGCACGTCCTCGCACCACTGCCCCGCCCCTCACCGCAGTGCGCCCGAGCCGGGGGTTGACACGCTCTCCTCGCATCCGTAGTGTGCTCCGAGTTGTCCGACGTGAGCGCCGACCCCGGTCGGTCCCCGGACAGCCATTCCGCAGTAACCACACGAGCACGCGACATCTGTCGCTGGCTTTTCTGTGCGCGCCCGTGGAATGAGCAATCCGCGTTCGAAGGAACGCGACCCCGATTAGCGTCGGGGCCTGTGATTCGCTAATGTCTCACTCGTCGGAAGGGCCCAACAGCCCGGAGGACAAGCCCCGCTGACTGGGAATCAGGCCCGAAAGGATCTGATAGAGTCGGACTCGCCGGAAAGGGAAACGCGAAAGCGAAGAACTGGAAAGCGAAAAACGCTTGACCCGCTTCGACCGGGAATCGGACACGAAAGAGTCTGATAGAGT
>NZ_JBSFHN010000026.1:0-122159 GCF_053597115.1 Streptomyces sp. NPDC001515 | reverse complement strand
GGTACCGCGGTGCGAGACGTATCCGCCCGCGAGGAGCGACTTGATGATCCCGACCGCTTCTTCGAGCGACGACCCCCGGGTGTGCGGGGCCTTCCGGGGGAACCTCCCGGGCGGCGGACGCGACGGACGGTCCGGCGGCGGATCGCAGGGGGGCGCCGGAGACGGATACCGGCGCGGCGGCCCCGGAACGCGTCGGAGCCGCGGCGAAGGTCAGGCCGCTGCGTACGGCGAAGCGCCGCAGCTGGTTCGACGTCTCCGAGTCCGCACCCGTGGGGGCCGCGATCTCCGCGTGCTCGCGCACCCGTTCGTCCAGCTCCGCCACCAGCGCCGCGAGGGCCCGCAGGACCCCGGACCGGGCCCGGACGTCCCCGCCCGGGTCCTCGATCTCGATCCGCATCGCCCGCGCCTCGGCCGCTCTCTCCCGTACCCCGGGCGGGGGCGTGGGAGAGCTCCCCACCCACAGCCCGGCCCGTACCGCGATCACGTAACGGTCCTCGGGCAGGCGCCGTACGGCGGGTTCCGGGCCCGGGGCACCGAGGGTGTCGGGCAGCAGCCAGCGCACCGGGCGCGGAGCGGGGCCGGGGGCGTCCGGCTCGGCGGGCAGACAGCTCACGGAGGCCAGCACGGCGGGCCAGGCGCACGCACCGTCGGCGGAGGTCAGCCAGACCGACTCGTCGTGCCCGTCGCCCGAGGGGCCGGGCACGGGCAGCGGCACGCCCGTGCAGACCTCCACCTCGGTGCCGAGCAGGTCCGCCGCACGCTGCGCGACCGGCAGCAGGTCCTCCGCGCCGCCCGGTGCCAGCCGCACCCGGTCGCGCAGGTCCGCCGGCAGCCGGGCGAGCAGCGTCGCCACATCCTCGGCGAGGTCGTGCCCGGGGCCGGCCGCGCCCACCAGCACGGTCGGGCGGTCCGGGTGCACGGCCAGGGCGAAGGCCGGGTCGCCGGGACCGGGAGCGGCCGGACGTCCGTGCCGCAGCAGAAGACCCGCCGGTATCTGGTGGACCGTGCAGTCGCCCAGCTCGCCGAGCGGCACACGGGCCAGGGCACGCTGCCAGCGCGGCGCCGGGATGCGCGCGCCCAGGGCCACGGGTTCCGCACCCGGCGCGAACCGCCACCAGCCGCCCGTCGGCGTGCCCGGCTCGCAGACGTACAGGCCGCCTCCCGGCACCAGGACCGCCGCGGAGTCGGGTGCTTCGATGTCCAATTCCCACGCGTCGGCCAATCGTTGGGCGAGAGGGAGCCGCCCGTCCGGTCTGCGCGCCGCCGCTGCGGACATCACGAGCCGGGCGGCGGTCCTCCGCTCGTCGCGCAGCCGGGCGAGCAGTCCGCCCAGCACCTCGCCGAGGTTGCCGGCCGCTTCGGCCGCGACGTCGACGACGACCACCGGGCGATCCCGCTCCACGCGCAGGAGAGGGGCCAGCTCGCGGACGCCCGTACGGCGGTCGGCGGAGGAACGCAGCAGGAACACGGCGGGGCCGCCGGTGCCGTGGGGCGTACCGAACTCCTCGACCACCGTGTGGGCGCCGTCGGGGGCGGGCGCGGGGGGGACGGCAGCCGGCCGCGCCGCCGTCCGCCGTCCGCGCCACCGTGGCAGCCGCGAGGTCAGTCCGCTCATCGGGACCCCTCCCGACGGGTGAAGCCGCTGCGCTGCACTGACCCTCCATCAAGGATTCCGTTTCCGGGCGACGCCGTCCCCGGGGTCTGCCCGGCGGATCCTAGTCCTCGACGGTTCACGCCGGATCCTCAGGGCGGCCGGTGCGGGCGGGAGGGGGCGCCGAGCCACCGGTGAGGATGTCCAGGGCGAGGTCGGACAGCGCGGACCTGGCGGCTTCGGGCCCCGGGCCGGGCCCGGCCGGCTCCCCGGCCGCGGACGCCGCGACGGCCCCCTGGTCCTCCGCCGCCCGGTCCGGCTCGGTCCGGGCCCGCGCCACCGTCGCCGGTCGGGATTCCGCTTCGATCCGTACCGGGGCCTCGGGCCCGGCCGCCGGTGCGCGGCCCGCCCCGCTCCGGCGCAGGGACGCCAACCGCGCCTGGGCGCACCTCAGTTCCGCCCGGCGCAGCGCCCACTCGTGCGAGGCCGCCGCGACGCGTGCCGCCGCCTCCCCAACCGCGCTTCCGGCGGCCCGCGCCGCCCCTTCCGCCATCATGGTCTCCTCGTCGTGGGGGTCTGTCACAGGGAACTCCCCGGGTCTTCGCCCGGCCCGCTGTCCGCCGTCATGCGGTGTCGGTCGCACCGCGCTTGGGCGGAGGTGCGAAGGGGGCGGCGGGGGTGGTGGACCGGGAGCGCTTCCGACCGGCGCCGGGCAGCGTCTCGACGCGTGCGGTCCAGCCCATGCCGCCGTGGTCGCCCAGGCGCGCCCAGTCGATCACCAGCCTGTGGGTGGTGCTGCTGCCGGGCCGGTCGGTGGCGTACGGGCGGTGATCCGGCCCCGTCACCCGGATGTCCATGCCGAGGGCGGCCGCGTACTGGTCGAGCAGGAACCCCGCTTCCGGGCCCAGGGCGAAAGACCGCCCCCGACGCAGTTCCGCGAAGCGCTCGTGGGGTGGGTGCAGGGCGCCCGTGGCCAGACGGGTGAAGAGCTCCTCCACACCGATGCCGTGCCTCTCGGCCCCGGCCACCAGGATACCGACCCGCTGGAGGGAGTTGGTGTTCGCGTAGAGCCCCCTCCAGAGTGCCTGGAGCACCGATTCGCCGCCCGGGCCAGGCCCCACGTGAAGCACCTCGTCGAGCGCCCGGAAGAGCGTTCCCTCGGAGCCGAGCGGCTGCACGATCGGTCCGGCCGGCACATGGCCCGTGCGGAAGGACGGCAGGTACTCGTGGGCGAAGTACCGCAGATGGTCGAGGAAGAACGGATTGTCGGCACTGACCGCGAGCGCGCGGGCGAACAGCCTGATGTCGTTCGGGTCCAGGCCCGCCCAGATGTCCTGGGTCTGCGACACCCTGCTGGCGATGGCCATGCTGACCGGATGCGTCCCGGGCGTGCCGAGCCGCGGGTCCAGACCGGCCGCCAGGGCCGGGGCACGGTTGACGGCCGGTGCCCCGTGCGGGAGCGGCGCCGGGTGGCGCAGGGGCCAGAGCGGGTTTCCGGTGTTCACGGACTGCGTGGCGTGGCCGCGCAGGGGCCGGCCCCGCAGGGCCGTGACCTGGCTTGTATGGTCCAGGACCTCGTCGTCCTGATACTCCGGCTGACCCCAGATGTCGCGAAACGGCGACAACTGCAGCCCGTTGCGGCCTGCCTGGACGTTCGCCTGCCCGTATGCGCTCTGGTTGAACATCCGCTGGTACGGATTGGTCAGCCCCACATGATCCTGCGGCAGCGCTCCGGTCGCCCACCGCCCCGCCACCAGCCGGGACAGGTCGGTGAGGACCGCCGCCCGCTCGAACTCCACGACGAAGGCGGTGCCCCGGCGGGGCAGCACCTGGTTCTCGGCGGCGATCCTCCGCCGGGTGTGCTGCGCTTCGAGCTGCTGCCGGTGCGCCCATCGCCGCCGGAGCGCGAGGACGGGGTCCGACAGCGGGGCGGGCGGCTCGGGCAGGGGCAGATCCTGCTTCAGCTCCCACGCGTTGATCCGGTTCAGGGTCTGGCTCAGGGCGTGGAACTCCGCCCCGCCCGGCCCGAAACGCAGCTGATGCCGGTCGTCCGTGCCCGTGAGCAGGGTCGCCGCCGCATCGACGAAGAGGTTGGGCTCCGGCGAGTACGGGAGCAGCGGGTGCAGCCCGCGCAGCCGGGTGCGTACGCGCATGTCGTGGGCGATCTCGCGCCGCACGCTCGCCAGTATCTGCTCGAACGACGGGGCGGCCCTCTTGCCCTTGTCCTTCTTCTCCTCCATCAGAGCGGCGTACCGGGTCTCGGTCAGCGCCTTCAGGCGCGCGGTCGCCTCCACCTCGTCCGCACGGGGCAGGCGGTAGCCGCCCGACATCATCAGCGGACGCAGCGGCTGCGAGTCCTCGCCGGTCTCCAGACGGCTCTCGAACCAGGTGAAGACGTGCTCGTCCCGTGGTGTCGACCCGTCGCGCGTCGACACCACGTGCGGATAGGTGTCGAAGTCCATGAAGGCGATGTACGGGTGCATCCGGCGGCCCATCATGGACCGGATCAGGTGCCGGTTGGCGTCGCTGTCCAGGACGTTGTTGCGTGCCGTGCCGTACGGGAACGACTTGTCCTTGGACCAGTTCATGACCATCGGGACCAGGGCCAGCGGGCGGGCGAACGCCGTCCGCTCCGCGACCCGGCGGATGGTCGCGCCGATGCTGTCGTACGTGGCCCGCCGCTGGGACGGGCTCGGTGCGCTCCGGCGGCCCGTCGTGGAGGTGTCACCCACCACGCGTGCGTTGACGCCGACGACGACCGCCACCCGCCCGCCGAATCCGTCCAGCCCCTCGGTGACCGCGTTCAGGAACTCCTGGAGGCGTTCGGGATGCTCGCGCAGTTCGCTCTCGGAGACGATCGCGTTCACCACGTAGGACACCCGGTAGGGGGCGGCGTCGGTCGTCGACTCGTCGGGAAGGCTCTGTCCCACCCAGGCGAGGTAGTCGTCCTCGGTGAGGTCACGCAGGCTGTCCGGCGCGGCGAGATCGGTGAACGCCCGGTTGACGAAGGCGATCGAGGGAGGCGTCCCGGGGCCCGCGGCGGGCGAGGACCACTCCTGGTCGGGTCTGCTGGGAACGGATTCGTCGGGCTCCGGCTCGTCAAGGTCCATCGCCTCCGGCTCGGTCGGGGAGGCCGCCTCCTCCGGCTCGTCGACCTCCATCGCCATCAGGTCGGAGAGATGGTCCGGGATGTGCGGCGTGCCACCGAGGAGCCCGCCGCCGTGCGCGGCGGTGATGCGGGCGTCGGAGTCGCCGATGCGCGTGGCCAGTGCCGCCGCGTCGACACCGAGGGCGGCGAGCGCCTCGGTGGTGCGCTCCAGTTCCGCCTCCGCGAGCGCCAGCCGCTGCCGGGCGGCGGTGAGGGCGGGGGAGGGGCCGCGAGACGAACCCTGGCCCTCCGGCGGCCGCAGTCTCGCCTCCTCCTGGGAAGCGGTCTCGTACGCGTGGAGCGCCCGCTGGTGCTCGGTCCAGGCGCCCAGACGCGCGTCGGCCTCGGCGCCCGTGGTGTCGCCGGTGATCAGGGCGCGGGCCGCGCGGGCCCGTTCCCGCGCGGCGGCGGACATCCGCAGCGCCTCGGCCTCCTCGGACCGGCGCAGATCCAGCTCCTGGCGTGCGGCGAGGGCGGCGTGCTCGGCCAGCCGCAGCCGGCGTTCGGCCTCCTGCTCGGGACTCTCGTCGGTGACCTGCCGCGTGCTGTGCGGGGAGTGCTCCGCCGCCGTTGTCGTGTCCTCCGGGACGGTGTGCAGCGGTATCACCGCGTTCTCGCTGACCCGTTCGATGGTGGCGAGGTAGTCCTTCGGCAGGTTCTCCAGGCTCTGCGGGCCGGTGTTCACCATGAGGCCCTCGCGGCGCACCCCGCTCGCTCGGTCGTCCCGGCGGAACAGATGACGGTTCTCGGTCTGCTCGTGGGCATCGGAGTACTCGTCCGCCAGGCCGAGGTAGTGCAGGATCTCGTGCATGAGCACGGCGTCGCTGTGGCCGAGGTCCCAGTGGCGCTGGTCGGCGCGGTCCGGAGCGCCGGTCGCCTGCGACAGCGTCACCGCCTCGCTGTGCCCGGACGATGCCACGAACTCCGCCGTGACGTGCAGCTGGTCCCCCGAATCCGGCAGCAGGTAGCCGGTGTTGACATGGGCGTCCAGCGCCGACTGGACCCGGGCCCGGAAGGCCGCCAGGTGCTGGGCGTCCAGACCGTCGACGAGCCGCACCGGCAGGGTCACGAAGAACTGCCGGACCGTCCGCCCGTCGGGCATCACCATCCGGCGCACATGATGGCGGATCAGCGTCATCGAGCCGTCGAGACGCCCCCGCTCACGCCGGGACTGCACCAGCTTCGGGTCGAAGCGCTCGGTGTGCACCGCGGCCGTCGTCGTCTCGTCCCACGCCGCCACCTCCTCCGGCCGCACCGGGTTCGCCGTCCGCCGGCCGGTCTCGCGGGCGCCCGTGCCCCCGGTCGGGAGCGGCTGGGTGCCGTCGCCCGGTGATTTCGGCGCGGGCCACCGGGGGGTGAGTGAGGCAAGAGACTGCGTGGTCGGGTCGGTGGGGGGCGGCACCGGGAGACCGGACACCTCCACGTCGCCGTCGCGCTGCGCCTGCGCGATCTCGTCGCCGAGCAGGAGCATCCGCACCCCGGCCGCGATGTGCTCCGCCTCCGCGGCCTCGACCTCCCGGACCGCTTCGTGCCACCGCAGCTCCAGCTCGGCGGCCTCCTCGTCCCGCCGTGCGTGCTCCTGCAGGCTCTCCTTGTCCCTCAGCGACTGCCGCGCCGCGTCCAGATCGCGGTACGCCTTCACCTCGCGCTCCAGCGGTGCCAGCGCGTCGAGCAGCATGGCCTCGCGCCGGGCCAGCACCGCGGCCCGGTCGGGCGTGGACGTGGCGAGCCGTTCACGGGTGGTCTCCAGCATGCGGTTCGCCTGGCCGAGTGCCTCGCGCGCCTGGGTCGCGGACCGTTCGAAGCCCGAGGTGAGGGCGACGAGCCGGTCGTGCTCCGCCCGGGTGCGCGCCAGATCGGCCTCGCCGTCGGCGACGCGCCGGGTGGCACGCCGGAGCGCCCCGCTGGGGTCGGGGCCGGGGGTGATCGTGCCGTGTTCGTCCTTGAGCCGGTCCAGCTCCGCCCGGGCGCGGTCGAGTGCGGCCTTCGCGCCGTTCAGGCCGGGGAAGACGGTGCTCCCCGGACGCAGGGTCCACAGGCGTGTTCCGTCCTGGTCGCGCAGCGCGAGCTCCAGCGTCCTTCCGCTCTCCTCGGCGACGGACTGCGCGCGGTAGAGCGCCTCGACGCGGGCGGCGGGGGTGGGGTTCGTCCCCAGGTCGAGCCAGAGCTGCGGTACGGCCCCGGGCGGCGGCGCGGCCTCCGGGGCGGAGATCAGCCGGGCGACCTGGGCGGGGGTGAGATCCCTGGCATCGGGGGCGGACAGATCGAAGACCCCGTCGCCCCGGTGCGCCTGGGGGAGCACGCCGAGGCCCAGCAGGTCCCGTTCGGACACCCGCAGCACGGCGGTGCCCGTCGCGTACCTGACCGATCCGTCCGGACCGGTCAGGGTGGTGACGGTGTCCACCTCGACCTCGTACGTGCGCAGGCCCTGTGACGCGTCCGGCTGCCCGGCGGCCCCGGTCTTCTCCCAGTGCCGGGTGAGCGCGGACACCCCGCCGCCCTGTCCGCCCGGGGTGGACTGGTGCGACAGCAGGGGGACCGAACCGCCGAAGTCGAAGGCACCCTTCTCGTCCAGTGTCACCGAGACACCGAGGCCGAAAGTGCCGTTGCGGGCGGTCGAGGATCCGGAGGTGGTGCTGAATCCGGCCACCCTCAGCCGGTCGACCGTCACGCCCTTCGTGGTGTCGATCAGCCGGGGGCGGAACACCTCGGTGCGCAGGGTGACCTTGGGGTGCTTCGCCGTCCCGGTGACGGCGCCGCCCGCGCCGGCCGCGCCACGCACCGGGTCGACGGTGATCTCCCCACCGTGCAGCAGTTCGGTGAGTCGCGCCGCGGCACCGTCGGCGGTGTGCCCGCTGCCGAGGTCGCCCCCGGTCAGTTCGGGCGCCAGTTCCTGCACCGCGAGCAGCAGCTCCTGCTGGTTGCTGAGCGCGTACGCGACCTCGTTGCCGGTGGGACGGAGCGGTGTGGCCGTGGCGAGCGGACCGGTGAGCCTGGGGTCCGTGGTGCCGACTTCGTAGACCAGCTGCTCGTTCTCCGGCCGGGGCGTCAGACTCCGCTGCTGGTCGTGATCCCCGGCGAAGCGCAGCGTGACCCGCCCGGGGACGTCCTCCGTCGACGGACGGCTCGTCAGATCGGAACCCTCGATGTGCAGGTCGGCGGTGAAGACGTATCCGAGGGTGAACTCGTTGCCGCTCTCCACCCGCTGCCACACACGGTCCTCGCCCGTGACGGTCGTGGTCACGGTGTCGGTGCGGTTCGTCGAGCCGCCGGCCGTGGGGCTGAGGGTCGTCTTCCGGGAGCTCTCGCCGGAGAACGGCCGCACGATGGCGGCCGGCACCGACAGTGCCCAGCGGGTGGTGCGGCTCCGGCTCTCCGTGACGTTCGCGGGGGCGTGCGCGGAGTAGTTCTCCACCCCCGCACCGCTGTTCGCCCTGCGGCCGCGGACTCGCCGGAGCTGCTCCTTCGTCCAGGCCGGTCTGCCGTGCACCCGCACGGTGACGGTGCGGGTGACCCCACCGCCGGTGTACGGGAAGGTGAACGCCAGATGCCCGTCCCCGCCCCGGCCCGGCAGCGCGCCGAGACCCGCGGGCGAGGTGTAGTCGGCGATGCGCTGGGCCAGCCCGGGCACGTAGTTGCGGTGGCCGGGCGTGAGGCTGCCCGGCGCGTGGGCCCTCACCAGCTCGGTGAGCCGTTCGCGCAGGAGGTGCGGTCGGCGGGGGTCCTCGTTGGTGTCGGGACGGGTGGGCGCCGTGCTCCCGGAGCCCTGAGGGCTCTGTCCCCGGTGCGCGGCCGGGACGGCACCCGGGACCGGGGCCGGCAGCGGCGCGGCGAGGGGCGTCGCCTCCAGCACGGCCGCCAGCCCGAGCACGCCGTGCTCGACGAACCGGTACGGCAGCTCGGCGGTGGCCGGGACGGGTGTGCCGGTCTCCTCGGCCGCGAACGACTCCAGCATCGTCCCACCGCGCCGCAGCTGGTCGTCGGTGGCGAGGAAGGTGATCCCGCCCGGAACGCTCACCGTCCGGGTCACCGCCGCGGCGCGCTGGTTCAGCGGTGAGAGGCGCCGGTGCCCCCGGCGGACCGTGATCTCGTAGGTGATGTCCGCGCTGATCCGATGCTGGACGCCGCTCTCCGAGGGCACCCGGGTGACGTTGGTGGACGCCGACGTCGTCACCGAGTTGCTGTGTCCCCGTCCGAAGGCGAACTTGAGGTTCGCGCCGCCCGTGGTCGGCTTCGGAGCGCCGGTCACGGGCGGCGCGGAGTCCGGTGGCGGGGCGGCGGCCTGCTCCGTCTCCTGGCGGCTTCGCCCGGACTTCATGGAGATTCCCGGGCCGCCCTCGTGGGAGGACGCCTTCGTGACCTGGTGAGAGGCGCTGTCGGTGGCCCCGAGGTCCGTCTCGCCGTACTGCGTGACGGTGCCGAGGTCCTGCGGACGGGTCAGGACGGCACGCACCTCGACCACCAGGTCGGTGCCCGCCGTCACCCCCGGCACGAACAGGTCGTCGATGACGAAGACGCCCTTCACCATCTGGTGCGCGCGCGACATCAGGGCGGCGGGGGTCAGCTGCGCGTGGAGGGCCTCGTGCAGCAGCATCCCCTGGTCGGACCGGTCCCCGCCGGTCACGGTCTGCTGGACCACCGTGCCCAGGTGCAGCAGCGTGCCGACGGCGGACCTCGCGGCCCCCGTGGCGGCCGCCCACCACGACGACGGGGCGGAGGAGGTGACCCGGCGAGGGGCGGTGGCCGGCAGGGGCAGGCCGTCGGGACCGTCGGCCTCGTTCAGGTCGTTCAGTGGAATGTCGCCCGGGTACGCCCCGGGCAGGTTCGACCCCGTCGCGCCGAGGGGCCCCGCGGCCTGCTGGGCGGCGTAGTCGGGGCCCGGCCCGGACTCCGGCTCCGCCGGGGGCTCCGAGAGCTCCGCCAGGATCGCCTCGACCGCCTGGTACAGCTGCGCCCTGCCGCGTACGACGTCGACGAGGGAGCTGTCGGGCAGCAGGAACGTCTCCTCGGCCGGGGGCAGCGGGGTGCCCGACGGCAGGAGCACCGCTTCCCCGTAGGCCGTCGACGCGTTCCCGGTGCGCTTCTCCGGCACCGCGAGATCGACGTACACCGGCCGGGTGCCCGAGGTGAACGGGGCGGTGGGCAGCTCCTGGGACCCGCCGGTGAACTCCGCCGTGAAGACGGCCGGGACCCGGAAGACCTCCGTCGTCTGACCGGTCGTGATGATCATCTGGGCGTGCGAGAGCGACGAGCCGGCCGTCGAGGTCTCCGTCGACTGCCAGGTGCCTTTGTAGTCCGCCGTGAGGCCGCCCCTGAAGTGGCCGGGCGCCAGACCGGTCAGCTGGCCGCCGAGCTGGAACGTGCCCGTGCTCCCCGACGACTTCTGGCTGGTGCCGGGCACGGTGAGACTGGTGATGTTGGGCAGATGGACGTCGCTCAGCGTGGTGAGGTGAGTGGGGTTCCCGTCGGGACCGGGGAGCTTGTCCAGGGTGAGGCGGAGCTGTACACGGTCCACGCCGCCGCCGGCCCCGGGCTTGGTGAAGTGCAGCGTGGCGCCGCCGTCGACGAGCTCGTCCACGATGCCCAGGAGGCCGTGCTGCGAGCCCAGCAGCGAGAGCTTCCGCAGGTTCTCCAGCCGCGCCTTGACCAGCCGTTCGTCCATGAGGGGGCTGTCCTGTTCGCCCGGCTTCGGCAGATAGCCGTTGTCGTGGAGCCACTGGCGCGCCTGTTCCAGCACCGGTGCGACCCCGCCGCCGTGCACCCTCAGCGGGGTGGTGGTCAGTCCGAGGGCGTCCAGCCGCGCCACCTCGGTGGGTGCCTTCTTGCCCCCGCCCTCCGCGGGCTCGGTGCCCCGCGCGGTCTCCGGGGTGAGCATCCTGATCCGTACCGGGGTGGCGGGCACGGGCCGCGGCGTGCTGCGCGTTCCGTCCGCCGGGATGAACTCCACGTGGTAGACGACGTTCGCCGGGCTCAGCACATGGCCGCCGTTGGTGCGGATATTGCGTGTCAGGCTGTGCGTGGCACCGGCGCCCAGCGCGCGGTCCCCCAGCTTGCTGAAGCCGCCCTTGGGCACCACGGAGCCCCCCAGGTGGAAGTCCCGGAACGCCTTGTCCGCCTCGGCCGGCTTGGCGTTGAAGACGGGGCCCAACCCGCCGTCAACGCCGTACGCGTACGACACCTTGGCCAGCGAGTCGGCCTTCAACTGGCGCTCCAGGAAGCGCTCCAGGCTGTACTTGGGGCCGACCCGGATGTCCTGGCCCGCCCGGCCCGTCACCTCCGCGGTGACCTTGAACACGCCGAGCGCGTTGCCCTTCCTGTCCAGCAGGACCGGTGACCAGGTACCCGTTTTCCCGCCGGGGTCCTCGGTCGTGCGCTGCAGGGGGAGGGCCCCGAGAAGGTGTTCGGGGCCGAGGAACTTCTCCAGGGCGGTCAGCGAACCGGCGTCGAGCGCGGAGAGGCGGTCGCCGAACAGGGACCGCACCTCGCGCAGCAGGACGCCGGGGTCGGACATCGAATCCAGCACCCACAGCGGCGATTCGTCCAGATGTTTTCCGAGAGCGGCGGGGTCCCCGGCGTCGAGGACGTTGCCGTCCGCCGTTCCGTAGGCGGGCGTGGCGAGGTGCTCGGGGAACCACGCGGTCACCGTGCCGAGTTCCCGTACGCCCGCCCGGTCCTGCGGGATCTCGGGGAACGGGGTGGTGGCCGCCTCCCGGACCCGGCCCAGCGCGGCGTACTCGAAGGGGCTCGCCGGTTCCGAACTCCGGAGCAGACTCGTGGTGTTGACGGCACCGCTCACCGTCGTGGACAGGCTCTGCTGCTGATGGGTGACGTTGAAGGTCAACGAGGCGGGCGCCCCGGTGATGCCGAGGAAGCTCTTGATGGCGTTGAAGGTGTGGGAGAACGGATTCAGGGACACCGTGCGTACGGCGGTGGTGGAGGACGTCGACGTGCTGTCGAAGGCGGCGGCGTGCCGTTGCTCGTTGTTGTGCGGTGGCATCCGGTTGCCCGCGCCGAACACGGTGGAGGGACGCGGCCGCTCCAACTGGAGTTGTACGTCCAGCGAACGCGGTACGCCACCGACGTCCAAGGTGATCCGGTACCCGTCCCTGCTGAGCAGCATCAGACGGTTGTCCTGGAGAGCCTGCGGGGAGAGCAGTGCGGCGAGCCGGGTGACGGCGTCCGCCCGTTGCCCCGCGGTGAGCGGGCCGGCGATCTCCTCCAGCCGGGCCAGCGTCTGCTCCTGGAGACCGGCGGCCACCTCGTCCGCGAGGGGGGCGAGGTGCACGCCGCTGACGCCCTCGCCGGCCGAGGTGCCGAAGTTCCGCACCTCGTCGGAGAGCGTCGAGCGATTCGGGCCCGAGGAGGACGACACCGACGGGGTGGACTGCGGAGGCGGTGGAGGAACGGGCACCGGGACGCCGGAAGCGCTCGGGGCGACGTTCCCGTCGTCCTCGGCGTTCCCCTCCGCTTCGATGTCCAGGGTGATGTGGTGCGGGGTCTCGTCGTCGAAGGTGACGACCGTGTCCGGAGGGTTGACCGGGGGTGCCTGACTGATCGTCCACGCGGGCACGGACTGCTGGGCGGCCCGTTCCGGTTCGTCGTCCTCCTCCGACGGGGCGAGGCGGGACTCGGCGGGGGAGAGCCGGCTCTCCTCCTGCGAGAGGGTCTGGGGGGCGGACTCCTGGCTCTGCTGCCGGTTCTGGTCCTGGGCCAGGGGCTGTTCCTGGTTCTGCTCCTCCTGTTCCTGTTCCTGGTTCTGCTCCTGGTCCTGGTCCTGGTTCTGCCGCTCCTGGTCCTGGGTCGGCTGTTCCTGCACCTGCTCGGTGAGAGGCGCGGTCGACGTGGTGAGCGGGCCCGATACCGGACTGCTCGTTTCGGTGGACGAGGACGTGGTGCTCGACGACGTGCTGGTGGTGGCCGGGCCCCGGTCCTTCTGGGGGGTGGTGAGGGGTGGCGCGCCGGTGTTCGTGGCGGTCGTCGCGGTGGGGGTGCTGGACGACGCCGTCGGCGGTCCGGGCGCTTGCTGGGGCTGGGGTGAGACCACGCCGACCGGGGACGGGACCGCGTGCGGAGGGTCCTCGGAGCCGGGGAGGCCGTCGTCGTCGGGGGTGGAGCCGGGCACATCGAGGGATTCGTGGCCGTCCTCCTCGCGCAGGACCTCCGCTGTGGCGAGGGGGCTGACCTGCTCCGAGGCGTTCGGCTGGCCCGGCCGGTCGGAGTCGTTCGATCCGTTCGACAGGATCGAGGAGTTGTCGGGTCCCCCGGCGGGAGTGAGTGGTGTCGTGGAGTCCGGGACGCCGTTGGCGCCGGCTCCGCCCCCGCCGGTCGTGGCAAGCCCGGCGCCCGAGCCCGTCCCGCCCCCGGGGGACGCCGGGCCGGGCCCCGGCAGCTTCAGCCCGGCCTCCAAGAGCTTGTTGCGGGCGGCGTCGCCGAGATGCTCGCCGCCGGTCTCCAGCAGATGGCCGATCCGGCCCTCGACCATGCCTGATCCGAAGGTCAGGCCGGAGGTCTTGAAGGTGTGCTCATCGCTGAAGATCAGGTTGTACGTGCCTTCGGACACCGCGGCGTGCCCGCCCTCGAACACGCCCTTGCCCAGGCCGTGGGCGCCCGCGCCGGCCATCGACTGCAGGATGTTCCTGCCGAGGGCGTCGGCCGCTCCCCGGCTCAGCACCGTGCCCAGCGGGCCGTCCGCCACGTCGCCCAGCGGCCCGAGGGTCTTGCCCAGCGATGCGGCGAGATCCTTCTTCCCCGTGTTCTCCAGCAGCGACCGCGCCCAGTCGCGGCCGACGTCACGGGCCTCGTCGCCGCCCATGTGCTTCTTGAAGGTCTCGCCCACGGAGTGCACGAACCGGTCGCCGGCCGCCTTGCCGCCGGGCCCCGCGGTGTTCGGCAGATGGTCGGCGAAGTTCTTGGCGATGTCGTCACCGAAGGTCTTCGGCGCCTTGGGCCCCACCCCGTTCGGCCCCTTCGGTCCGTGCACCGGAGGCGGCGGGAAGGCGTTGTCGATCTGCTTGCCGAGGTTCTTGCCCCCGTCCTTGCCGAAGAGCTGCGCGAGCCCCTTGCCGAACTTGTTGCCCAGGAACTGGAACGGGCCGGCCATGAGCCCCTGGATCATCCCCGAGAGGGCCGCGCCCTTGGTGAGCGATCCGTCGTACGAGTCCCTGGAGCCCTGGTTCAGTTGCGACCACTGGACGAGGAGGTCCATGGCCACACCCATGCCCACGTTGATCACCTGATGCATGAGCAGCGTCATGACCAGCCGCCCGAGCCACGAGCGGATCAGGAACCGGACGATCGCCACCTTCGCCAGGTACGCCTGGATCGACGCGCCGAAGAAGAACGCCAGCGCCGCCGCCACCACCGCCTCGAAGAGCAGCTCCACGAGCTGGGCGATGATCATGTACTTGGTGTACTGGAGCTGGGTCGCACCCTCGCGGGTGAACTCGCCGAGAAGTTTGGCCTGGTCGGCCACCGCGTCGAAGTAGTTGAGCCCTTCCTCGCCGACAAAGCTCTTCATGGCCGCCTGGTACATGTCGGCGGCGTCCCCGTCGAAACTCTGCCTGGTGAAGCCGAGGGCTTCGGCGATCTGCTGCTTGAGGTCGTTCGACAGCTTGCCGTGCAGGTCCTTGTGGACCTCGGCCAGCTCGAACATCTTGTCCTCGTCGCCGTTCGGCGGCAGCTCGCCGGTGAGCGCGGCGAACAGCCACGCACATTCGGGCGGGAACTCCAGGGACACGGTTCAGCGCCTTCCACCGTGGTGGCTCAGGGAGTCCGTGATCTGCTGCTGCTGCCTGCCGAAGTCGTCGGCGGCGTCCTTCAGGCTCTGCGAGCTGCCGGAGAGCGCCTCGCTGAGTTCCCGGATGCCCTTCCGCGCGGCGTCGACCCCCTCCAGGTACTTCTCGGCGAACGTCTCGCCGAACTCCCCGTCGCCCCAGCAGCCGTGGTAGCTGGTGATCTTGTCGAGATAGTCGTCGCGGATCAGCTTGATCTTCTCGGCGACCTTGTCCATGTCCTCGCCGCTCTTGCCGAGCTTGTCCGTATCGACGTCCAGGGAGGTCATCGGCCGGCCGTCCCGTCCCGGAGATCGCCCGCGGCGTCCTCGTCCTCCACCAGCTCGTCCAGCAGGGCCCCCGAGGAGGGGGTCCGCGGCGCCTTCATCGGCGGTGTCGGCAGCCCGGCCTCGCGCATCGGCGCGAACAGCTCGTCCCAGTCCAGCTCCTGGAAGCCGCCCTCGGCGGTCGGGGACATCCCCGGTATGGGACCGAAGGGCCGGTACACATCGGCCAGTTGCTCGGCGGCCCGGGTCCGGGCGGTGGCGATGGTGGACATCAGGACGCTCGCCAGCTGGGCCGGGGGCATCGTCCGGTACCTGGTGCTGGGGAAGCGCAGATGCGTGAGCTGGCCCTGGGCGCCTACGGTGGCTTCCACCGTGCGGTCCTTGGACATCACGGTGGCCGAGATCCGGGAGGCCGCCGCGCCCGCCTCGGCCAGCCTGGCGCGGGTCTCCTCGAACTCCGCCAGCGCCTCCGCCAGCCGTTCTTCCATCGGGTTGCTCATCGCTGTTCCGCCGTTCTCGTCGGGTGGGGGACTGTCGCGGTCGTGGTCATCGTCCGATCACGGCCGACACCCCGCCCTCGTCCGTCCCCCAGGTGTCCTCGTCCTCGCTCACCCAAGTCGACCGCTCCCGCTCGTCGCTCTGGGTACCGCCGCCCATGCCGCCCATGCCGCCCATCGGGGGCATCATCGGCGAGCCCCCGGACGAACTGGTGGTGGCGGGGCGCCGCAGTGCCGCCGCCTCCTCGGCCGCGAGCTGGGCCGCCCGGGCGGAGCGGGCGCCGGCCGCCTCGCCCACCGCCGTCGACCGGGTGCCCTGGGCGGCGAGGCCGGCACCCGCCGCGGAGGCGCCCCCCGGGGTGAGCCCCTGGCCGCCCAGCGGGTTGAGGCCCAGCGGTGGGACCCGGCCGCCGTCGGTCCCGCCCGGGTTTGTACCGCCCGAGTAGCCTCCGCTCAGGGGGGAGCCGCCGCTCCCGGCATCCGGGTAGTCGTAGAAGTCGTCGTCCCCCCAGCCGCCGGAACCCGCCTGGCCGAGGCCGGTGCCTGCCGACCCCGTGGTCCGGCCGTACGCGTCGGTGGTGACGGTGCGCCCGTCCGGATAGGTGATCTGGTGGCCGCCGTTCTTGAGCGTCCTGTCGACGGTTCCGTCGGTGTACGTCGTGGTGCTCGTCCCGTCCGCGTGGTGCGTGGTCCGGGGGCTCGTGGTGCCCGTCGCGCCGAGGTGCTCCGTCGTCCGGTGGCCGTCGGCGTCGGTCGTGGTGTACGTGCCGTCCGGGCCGATCCTGGTGGTGCTGCCGTCCTTGTACGTCGTGGAGACGGTGCCGTCCGCGCCCACCTGGGCCACCGAGCCGTCCGCGTAGTGAATGGTCGACGTGGCCCTGCCGAGGTGCGAGACGGTCTTCGTGCCGTCCGGATCGACGGTGGTGACGGTGCCGTTCGCCGCGACGGTGGTCTTCGCTCCGTCGGCGTGCGTGGTCGTCGTCGCACCGTCCTCGCCGTAGACCGTGGTGGAGCCGTCCGGGTTCCGCGTCGTCGAACCCGGTCCGGGGTGGCTGACGGTGCTGTGACCCTGCGCGTCGGTGGTGGTGAGGGTGCCGTCGGCGGACAGCTTCGTCGACGTGCCGTCCGGGAAGCGGGTGGTCGTGGTGCCGTCCGGCGCGATGGTGGTCTTCGTGCCGTCCTGATAGGAGACGGTCTCGCTGCCGTCCTTGTTCAGCACGGTCCTCGAACCGTCCGGATTGTCCGTGACCGAGGAACCGTCCGGATAGACCGTGGTCTTCGTGCCGTCCTTGTGCGTCGTGGTGCGCGAGCCGTCGGAGTTGTACGCGGTCGTCGAGCCGTCCGGGCCCTTGACGGTCCTGCCCGCGGCCCCCGTACCCCAGCCGGCGCCCGTACCGTTCGGGGCGAGGGCGGGCGGCAGGACGCCCGGAGGGGTGGTCTCCTTGTGGCCGTCCGGGTAGGTGGTGGTCGTGGAGCCGTCGGGGTTGGTGGAGGTGACGGAGCCGTCGGGGTTGGTGACACTGCCGTCGAGCCCCGAACCGAGTCCGCCGTCGGTGCCGTTGAGACCGAGCGGGGGTATCTGCCCTGCGGTGGGGAGCTTCTGGCCGTCGGCACCGAGGCCGTCGGCACCGAGGCCGTCGCCACTGAGGCCGTCGCCACTGAGAGGGTCGCCGTCGGTCGCGTTGGGGTCCAGGTCCGGGAGACCGGTGCCGCCGTCGTCGCCGGCGCCGCCGTTCTTGAGGTCCTCCATCTTCTTCTCGGCGTCCGCCTTCTCCTTCTCGGCGTCCGCCTTGGCCTTGGCCGCCTCGTCGGCGGCGTTGGCCTCGGAGAGGGAACCGGCGCCCGGCCTGAAGGTGAAGTCCGAGGTGGCGCCCGGGTCGATCATGGCCTGGTTGAGGTCCAGCATCGCCTGCTGGGCCGCCGCGTCCAGCGAGGCGAGGTTGGCCGTCCACGCCGTGCAGGCCGCCCGGGAGAGCGCCTTCCAGCTCGCTTCCTTCGTCAGGTCGCCGTAGACCGGGTGCACGACCAGGAAGCCCGTCCCCGCCCGGGACGCGCCGGCGCCGTTCTGCTGCATCCGCCGGATGTTGTTCTCGTTGAGCCAGACGGCCACGTCGTCGAGGAGCCTGTCGAGATGGGCGGTCCCCAGCCACAGGTTTCCGGAGACCCACGCGTCCCAGGCCCGCCCGAGTGTGGTGGCGGCGTTGAAGATCGTCTGCTCCGCCCGCAGGATGCGGTCGCTCACGACGGAGTCCGAGGTGTACGAGGGCTCGCTGACGGACACGGTACCGGCGGACCCGGTCGAGGACAGTTCCTCCAGGAAGTCCTTGTATCCGACGCTCAGGGCGTCGATCAGGTCCCGGAAGACATCGGCTCCGCTGCCTTGGTACGCCGAGTACTCCCCGTCGAGGTCCTTGACCCACCCCTCCAGCACCGGGGTCCGCTCGCGGAAGTACGCCGTGACCCGGTCGAACGCCCTGGCGGTGGCGGGAAACGTCCGCAGGTCCACCGAGTCCTCGTCCGCCACGGCCTTGGCGTGCGGGTACTGCCCGCCGAACCCCGCCGTGCGGAATTCGGTCCGCAGCTTCGTCAGCGCCTCGCCGTAACCCCAGTCGAAGGCCCCCGCGTTACCCGTGTCGCTCCAGTCGGCCCCGTTCGACGAGGACCAGGGCAGCCGCAGCTCCACCGTGCAGACCGAGACGTTCTGCGAATCGGTGTCCGGAACGCCGTAGAACCTCATGGTCCGTCCGAGCGTGCCTCCGGGCGAGTCCAGATCGGGGGTCGTCTCGCGGGCTCCGTCGCCCAGGTCGATGGTGATGATCATCCACTCGCTGCCGTCGCCCGCCTCGGCGTCCGCACCGCCCACGGCCGCCACGTTGACCCGGGTCCCGCCGTCGAAGCCGGTGAGCTGCTTGACGACGGATTCCCAGCTTGAGTCGACGGCCATGGGCGGTTCGTTTCTCCCTGTGACGAAATGGCGGTGCGGGACGTGGCGGACGGGCGGGCGGTGCTTCAGCTCTGCCGGGTGGGCGCCAGGTCGGTGTTCACGGTGCGCAGGTCGTTGAGGAACGTCTGGCTCTCGATGTCCTCAAGACTGTCCTTCTGCGTCTTCTCCATGTCGGTGATCACCGTGCCCAGCTCGCGCCTGATGTCCTTGAACAGCTTGAGCTGGTCCTTCTCGACAGCGGCGAGCGAGGTGCTGGACGAGGCCAGGTAGGAGATGAACGGGGCGATCGACAGGGGGCCTTCGGCCTTGTCGTCGGCCGCGGCCAGCCTGCCCACCTTCAGCGCCGTCTTCACGTAGCCGATCTTCATCGACTCGAACTGCGCCGCGAGGGCCCCCATACCGGCCACGTCGTGCTGCGCGGTGTCGCCGATCAGGTCCGTCAGCAGCTTCACGAACCCTTCCACATCGGTGTCGAGGAACGTGCGCAGGGTCTCGGTGTCCAGATGCGACAGATCGGTCGGTGCGGGCGCCATCACTTCTCTCCATCGGCAGGTCGGGGGGGGCGTACAGGGGCCGGTAGCGGGGGCGGATCAGCCGCCGATGCGGATGCCGCCCCACTCCGAGGCGCTGCGGTTCTCGTGCCTGCGGTACAGGTCCGCGATCTCGTTCAGGGTCGAGCTGTGCCGCGTCAGAACCTGGCCGAGCTGATCGGCCGCGGTGTTCCAGCTGGTCTGGAGCCCCGCGTACGTGGCCGCGTCCGCCCCCTGCCAGGCGCCGTGCAGGCCCTGGAGCTCCTCGTTGAGGGCGGTGACGAGGGCCTTGATGCGCTGCGTCTGCAGGCGCATGTCCTCGGCGGCCTGGTCCACGCTCTTGTACTCGACGTGGATGATGCCGTCGGTCTTGTTGGAGTGGTCGTAGCCGGCGGGGATGGTCATGGCGGACTCCTTGCGGGGCGGGCGGGGAAGGCGGGCGGGGGGGCTGACGGGGTCGGTCCGGCCGGATCGGTCCGGCCGACGGCGGATCAGGTCAGCTGTTCGAAGACATCGTTGGACCTGCCGCTGCCGAGGATCGTGTCCGTGGTCTGCTGCTGCACGATCCGCTGCTGGACGCCCGTCTCCTGGAGCTTCTGCATCATCTCGCCGATGTTCTTGACGATGAGGTCCACCTGTCCGTTCCAGTCGGCGAGCAGCCGCTGGAAGGCGCCGCCGTCCTGGCCGCCATAGGCCGCCATGAGCGTGCCCATGGTGGTGCGCACCTCCTGCTGGGACTGCTGGATGCCCGACTTGACCATGCTGAGGGCGGTGTAGCCCTTCTCGTTCTCGGACTGGGCGGATGTCTGGATGCTTCCGGCGGGCGGTGGAGTCGTCATGACAGGGAGTGCCTTCCTGGAGAGCGAGGAGTGGCCACTGCTACGCGCGTGGTCATCCGATGCTAGAGATGCGGGTGTGGGGCAAACAATGATCCGGAGTTAAATCTGAGCCCTATTTGATCTTCGGCTCCCGTGCGGGCGCCGCTCGGGGCACGCGCCCGTGTCCGGTTGACGGCGGATCAGCCGGACACGGGCGATTCACGCGCAGGCCCCCGGGCCCGCGCCGGCCGTCCGCGCGGCGGGCGCGTACCCGGTCGCGACGGCGGCGTCCAGCACCGGTCCCGTCGGCAGCATGTCCAGCAGCCGCGACGGAACCGCCTGCGCGTGGCCGCCCTTGAGGCCCAGCCGCTCGACCGATGTCGCGTCCGGGAGCCGGTACTTCACCCCGACGTCCGTGACCAGGTACGTCGTCGTCCCGATCACGGAACCGCCCGCGCCCAGCGCCTGCACGAGCGCACCGCCGCCCGGCCGTATCCCCACCCCGTCCACCGGCAGGCACGCGCGCGCGATCTCGGGGCCCGCCGCCGGCGCGTCCGCGGCAGCCGCCCCCGGCAGCAGTGCGAGCCGGACCCTGGGCGACGCCCCGTCCGGCGTGATCTGCGCGCACACCGCGGTGCCGGGGCCCGGCTCCTGGACCGACGGCGTACGCGTGGGCCACTGCGCGGGGTCCCGGACGGCCGTCGCCGGAGCCCGGTGCCGCGCCAGTTGATCGGCCGTCAGCCGGATCGCGGCCGGGGCCGCGCCTCCGTACGCGAGCTTCGCCGTCCGGTCGTCCCCCAGGACGAGGGCCGCCCCCGGGGCGCTCAGCGCCCGCAGACCGGCCTTCTCCAGCAGGTAGTGCTGCGATGCCGCGCCGGGCGAGTCGAGCACGTACACCTGGCCGATGCGTCCGGCGGCGCCGCCGATGCGCGGGCCCGCCGTACCCCGCCCTTCCACGTCGGGAGCCTCCAGGTCCGGGCCCGCGGGCACGCTGTCCAGGAACGCCGCCGACACCCGCGTCGGAGTCGCCCCCGCGTAGCCGAGGGACTCGGCGGCGCCGTGTCCGCCGATCCGCAGCCGGTGGTTGCCCCACAGCGCGTACCGGCGCCCGTCCGGGCCTTCGACGAGAAGCGCGCGGCCCGCCCCGGGGGACGTCCCGGCGACGGGGAAGCCGACCCGCAGCGTGGTGACGGCGGCGCGGCCGGTGCCGTCGGGCCCGGTGTGCTCCGGCTCGTCCGCGCAGACCTGCCAGGCGCCCGTCTCCAGGTCTCCGGCGGCGGGCAGGGAGTCCGGGGCGCCGGGTATGCCGACAGGGGTGCCGTGCGGTTCCCCGCGCAGTGAGGCGCCGGACACCTGGACCGCCTTGAGCCGGTCGGCCGCGATCAGCTTCGCCGAGGCGTAGTTGCGCACCGGCCGCAGCTTGCCTCCGAGGTAGAGGTAGCGGGTGCCGGTCTCCTTCTGGACGATGAGCGCCGACTCCTGCCGCCATGCCCGGGAGCCCGCCGGGGAGATCAGGCCGAAGAGGAGGAAGCCCACCGCCAGTACGGCACCGAGGCCGATGCCCCAGGCCATGCCCCGGTTGGTGCGGCCGACGGGGGACTCCGGGGAGTCCGGGTCGCCCCGGAGCATTCCGCTGGTGAGCCGCCCCATGACGAACATGTGGGCCTGCACCTGGTCCTTGCGTGACTGCATGTGACCGCCCCCCTCAGCCCGTCGCGGTGCGCAGCGCGGAATACACGCCGAGTACCCACAGGGCGAGCGGGATCAGGGCGACCGCCGCGAGCGAGTGCGCGATGTCGGCGGCCCTGCCCCAGTGCGGGAGCATCCGGCGGCCCGGGACCGTCCAGGACGCGATGGCCGCCGTGGCGGCGAGGGCCAGCAGCGCGGCGAGGAGCGCCGGCCGTTGTCCGGGCGTGAGTACGGCGGCGGCGTGGACCGCCATCAGGACGAGCCCGTACAGGCCGGGAAGCATCACGGCGGGCCGCTGCCAGACGTTGCCGATGCCGCGTGCGTGCAGCAGCAGGAGGACCGACAGCACGGTCGCGGTCACCTGGGAGGCGGTGCCCCGGTCCACGGCCAGGGCGGTGAGCACGCCCGCGCACACCAGGCCGGTCGCCGCGTACAGGGCGGTCATCCACTCCTCGGCAAGCGCCGTGCGGGTCACCACCCGCTGGTTCGGATGGGGTTCGATGCCCTCCTGCAACTGCTCGGCGTTGGCGGGCAGCGCGGGCAGCCTCAGACCCGACAGCCGGAAGGAGATCCCCGGGACCATTCCGCCGAAGGCCACGGCGATCACGGCGACGATGCTCGCCGCGTGCGTGGCGGGGACGTCCATGGTGAGCATCAGCACCCCCCACACCGCCCCCGCGACCGCGACCACGGCGGTGCACATCAGCAGCGGGACGAAGGCCGCGACGGCGGCCACCGACAGGACCGCCCCGCCCGCCGCGGCGGCCGACGCGGCGAGCAGGCGCGAGCCCAGCAGCTGCGGGCCCGCGTCGCCCGCGGGCAGCAGCCAGCCCGCCAGGGCCAGATACGGCGCGACCAGCATCCCGAGGGCCGCACCGGCCGCCGCGTCGCCGACCGCGCGGCTCGCGGAGGCCGCCCCGAACAGCACCAGCAGGCCGGTGCCCGCCGCGACGGCGGCCCGCAGCGCGGGCGACCCGCCCGGCAGCGCCGGCACCAGCAGTCCCGCCGCGAGCAGCACCACGGCGGCGCCCCGCAGCAGCCACCGGCTGGTGCGCGCGGCCCATCCGTGGGGGCGCTCGCGCATCGTGGTGGATACCCCGTCGACCAGGTCGTCGAAGTGGATGGCGGGCAGGGCGTCGTTGCGAGGACGGAGCAGCAGGGTCTCGCCGTCGCGCAGCGACAGCGCCTCGGGCGTGCTCTCCTCGTCGAGGGGCTTCTCGCCCAGGCGTTGCAGGACCCAGCCGCCGTGCTCGATGCCCTTCTCCGCGAGACCGTCGCCGGCGTGGTCGAGCAGGATGGGCAGCAGGTCGGCGACGGGGACGTCGGCGGGGACCGCGAGATCGATCAGGCGTTCCGGTGTCCGGACCGTGAGCCGGCAGAGGCCGGGGGCGGATATGTCTGTCATGGCGGCTGGGCCACACCTCTCCGAGGGGCCGGGATTCCGAAGTGGATCTCCGCACACTACCGTTGACCCCGTGTCGGGTCGCACACCCGTTTGCCTGCGTCGTGCGCCGGACTGCCCCTTTTTGTCCGGCCGTGGTCGCCTTCTCGGCAGCGTCCGGCGCGAACAGGTCCTAGGGCGTGTGGTGAAAGTCCCGCCTGCTCGGCGACGTCTGGCACACACGCTCGCCGCGTTGTCGGAATCGCCCCGATGCATCCAGTATCGGGGCGACCCTCCGCCTTGCGATCGCACGCACCAGACGCCGCCTAGCCCGCCCTGCGGGCGGACGGCGCCACTGTCACCACACGCCCTAGGAGAGACGCCCCATTGAGCACCGTTCTGTTCCGCCGCCCTGCCCGCAGACGGGGCCCCGACATGCCCGACGGCGAGATCAGCCTCCAGGAGCCGCCCACGCTCCCGGAGGCGGAACCCAACACGTCCGCCATGTGGATGTACCTGCCGATGGGCCTGACCTCGCTCGCCATGCTGATGATGTTCATCCGTCCCGGACAGGTCACCACCTTCAGCTACTTCGCGATCGGCCTCATGCTGCTCTCGTCGGTGGCGATGATCGTCGGCCAGCTGATCCGCAGCGCGGGGGAGCGCAAGCGCAAGCTCAAGGGCGAGCGCCGCGACTATCTGCGGTACCTCGCGCAGACCCGGCGCAGGATCCGCCGCACCGTTGCCGAACAGCAGAAGGCCCTCGCCTGGCGGCACCCCGAGCCCGGCGCCCTGTGGGCCCTCGTCGGCACCAGCCGACAGTGGGAACGCCGCCCCTCGGACGAGGACTTCGCGGAGGTACGCGTCGCCGTCGGCGAGCAGAAGCTCTCCACCCGCCTGGCCCCGCTGTCCACCAAGCCCGTCGAAGACCTCGAACCGCTCTCCGCGCACGCCCTGCGCAGCTTCATCCGCGCCTACGGCACCGTCCCTGACCAGCCGATCGCCCTCTATCTGCGCGCCTGGTCGCGCGTCCTGATCGAGGGCGACGAGGACCGGGCCCGGGCCCTGGCCAGGGCCCTGGTCGCCCAACTCGCCGCCTTCCACGCGCCCGAGGAGCTGACCGTCACGCTCTGCGTCTCCGACGCCCGGCGCGCCGACTGGGAGTGGCTGAAGTGGCTTCCGCACGCCCAGCACCCCTACCAGCGCGACGGCGCGGGCGC
Source organism: Streptomyces sp. NPDC001515 (assembly GCF_053597115.1). Lineage (NCBI taxonomy): Bacteria > Bacillati > Actinomycetota > Actinomycetes > Kitasatosporales > Streptomycetaceae > Streptomyces > Streptomyces sp. NPDC001515. The sequence continues at coordinate 98,284 of NZ_JBSFHN010000026.1, read as the reverse complement.
CGCCCGCACCGTCGCCGCGGGCCTGGCCGAGCTGGAGGAACTGCTCGGCGCCGACTTCGGTGAACGCCCTCCCTTCGACCCCGAGACGCCACCGGGCCGCGAAGAGCCCTTCACCGTGATCGTCGTCGACGGCGGTTCCGTCCCCGGCGGCCACCGGCTGGACGGTCCCGGCTACCGCAACGCGGTCGTCGTCGACCTTTCGGGCGCGTTCCCCTGGAAACCCGCGCGCGGCACCCTGCGGCTGCGCCTCCGGGACGACGGCCTGCACCTGGTGCGCACCGACCGGGACCGCAAGGAGCGGACGACGCTGCTCGGGGAACCCGACGCGCTCGGTCCCGTCGCCGCCCGCGCCCTGGCCGCCAGGCTCGCCCCGTACCGCCTCGGCGGCGGCGTGGCCGCCGCCGAGCCCTTCGCCACCGACACCGAACTCACCACCCTGCTCGGCATATCCGATCTGCGCGGTCACGATCCGCAGCGGCTGTTCGACCGGCCGCTGGAGAGCCGCGAGCGGCTGCGGGTGCCGATCGCCGTCGGCGAGGACGGCCTGCCCGTCGCGCTCGACATCAAGGAGTCCGCGCAGGGCGGGATGGGACCGCACGGCATGCTCATCGGCGCCACCGGCTCCGGCAAGAGCGAACTGCTGCGCACCCTGGTCCTGGGCCTGGCCCTGACGCACTCGTCCGAGACCCTCAATCTCGTCCTCGTCGACTTCAAGGGCGGCGCCACGTTCCTCGGCATGGACGTCCTGCCGCACACCTCCGCGGTCATCACCAACCTCGCCGAGGAGACCCCGCTGGTCGGCCGCATGCAGGACGCCCTGCACGGCGAACTCGTGCGCCGCCAGGAGCTGTTGCGGCGGGCCGGCAACTACTCCTCCGTCCTGGAGTACGAGAAGGCGCGCGCCGCGGGAGTTCCCCTCGCCCCGCTGCCCTCGCTCTTCGTCGTCGTCGACGAGTTCTCCGAGCTGCTGGCCGCGCACCGGGAGTTCATGGACCTGTTCGTGATGATCGGCCGGCTCGGCCGCTCGCTGGGCGTCCATCTGCTGCTCGCCTCCCAGCGGCTGGAGGAGGGGCGCATGCACCAGCTGGAGAGCCACCTCTCCTACCGCATCGGTCTGCGCACCTTCTCCGCCATCGAGAGCCGCGGCGTCCTCGGCGTCCCCGACGCCTACCACCTGCCGCCCACGCCCGGCAGCGGGTACCTCAAGAGCGGCGTCGAGGCCCTCACCCGGTTCCGCGCCGCGTACGTCTCCGGTCCGTACACGCCGAAGCGAGGCAGCGTCCAGCAGGCACAGATCGCCCGCCAGGTGGTGCCGTGGGGCACCGGATGGGTGGTGCCCCGGACCCTGCCCGCCACCCCCGACCCCGAACCGGCGACCCCCGAGCCGGACTCCGGCGAAACCCTCCTCGCACTGGCCATCGAGCGGCTCCGGGACAGCGGCCCGCCCGCCCACCAGGTGTGGCTGCCGCCGCTCGACGCCCCGCCCGCCCTGGACGCCCTGCTGCCGCCGCTGGTACCCGACCCCGACTTCGGCCTCACCTGCGCCGGCTCGCCCGACCGGGGCATGCTGCGCGTCCCCGTCGGCATCGTCGACAAGCCCTTCGAACAGGTGCGGGACCTGCTCACCGTCGACTTCTCCGGAGCCGGCGGCCACTTCGCCGTCGCGGGCGGGCCGCAGAGCGGCAAGAGTACGGTCCTGCGCACCCTCATCACCTCGCTGGCCCTCACCCACACCCCGCGCGAAGTGCAGTTCTACTGCCTGGACTTCGGGGGCGGCGCGCTGCTGGGGCTGGCCGGGCTGCCGCACGTCGGCGGTGTCGCGGGCCGACTGGACGCCGAGCGGGTCTCCCGGACCCTGGCCGAGGTCACCTCGCTGCTCAACCGGCGCGAGGTGTTCTTCCAGGAGCGGGGCATCGACTCCATGGCGACCTACCGCAGGCGGCGGGCGGCCGGGGAATACCCGGACGAGCCCTTCGGCGACGTCTTCCTCGTCGTCGACGGCTGGTCCACGGTCCGCAACGACATGTTCGACGACGTCGCCGTCTTCAACGGTCTCGCCACCCGGGGACTCAACTACGGCATCCACCTGATGATCAGCACCTCGCGCTGGGTGGAACTCTCCTCCGCGCTGCGCGACCAGGTGGGAAACCGCCTGGAACTGCGCATGGGCGACCCGATGGACTCCGGTGTCGACATCCGCAAGGCGGCCACCGTCCCCGCCCAGCCGGGCCGCGGACTGAGCCCCGACAAGCTGCACTTCCTCACCGCGCTGCCGCGCATCGACGGCGGCGAGCGGGCGGAGGACCTCACCGAGGCACTGGCGGACCTCGTCGACGCCGTCGCCGAACACTGGGACGCCCCCGCCGCGCCGCCGGTCCGCATGCTGCCCACACAGCTGCCGTCCACCGCGCTTCCGGCCGTGGACGCGGCCCGGCCGCTGCGGATCCCGCTCGGGCTCGACGAGGCGGAGCTGGCCCCGGTCTGGCACGACTTCGAGCAGAGCCCGCACCTGATGGTCGTCGGCGACACGGAGAGCGGCAAGACCGGCGCGCTGCGCCTGATCGCCCAGCAGATCATGGCCGCGCACAGCCCGGACGAGGCCCGGATCCTGGTGGTCGACTACCGCCGCGAACTCGTCGAGGCGGTCCCGGAGGCATACCGCCTGGGCCATGCCGTCGCCGCGGACCCCCTGCGCGAACTCGTCGACGGCGTGGGGCGCGCCATGGCTGTCCGCGCGCCGGGCGAGGACATCTCACCCGCCCGCATGCGCCGGGCCGACTGGTGGACCGGCCCGCGCCTGTTCGTCCTGGTCGACGACTACGAGATGGTCGGCACCGCCTTCAACGGCCCCTTCGAACCCCTGCTGCCCCACCTCCCCCTGGGCTTCGAGGTCGGACTCCATTTCGTCGTCGCCAGGGCCGCGGCGGGCGCCTCCCGGGCGGACCCTCTGATGCGCAAGCTCCAGGAGGTCAACTCCCCGGCTCTCCAGTTGTCCTGTCCGCCGTCGGAGGGGTACGTCTTCGACAGCGTCAAGCCCCGCACTCTGCCGCCGGGGCGGGCGCTGCGCATCGCCCGCCGCAAGGCCGCACTGGTGCAGCTGGCGGTGGCCCGGGAGGTGCCGGGCGAAGTGGAGGACTGACGCCGAAGGGGCGGGTCCGGCCGCCGGGACGAGTGCCGCTCACCGGACCGCGGCCCGCTCCGGCGTGTCCCGCCGGCCGGGCCGCCACCTCCGGGACCTGCCGCGCGGCACGACCGCCCCCAGGAAGGCCACGAGCAGCACCACCGCCACCGCGCCGGCGGTGATCAGCAGCGCCGTGGAGCGGGCGCCTTCGGTGTCCGGCGCGGCGGGGAGGCGGACCGGATCGGGCGGGGCGGCCGCCGCCGGAGCGGCGCTCGCGGTGACGCCCGCCACGGCCCCGTACGGATCGAGGGCCGGGACGTCCCCCGGATAGGCGGTGCGCAGCAGCCGGGAACGCACCTGGGCCGCCGTCAGCTCCGGACGGTAGGCGCGGACGAGGGCGGCCGTGCCGGCCGTCACCGCCGCCGCCATCGAGGAGCCGGACCCCGTCCATTTGCCGTCGCCCACCGGTCCCGGACCGACCAGTGAGTCGCCCGGTGCCGTCAGATCGGCACGGGTGAATCCGGGAGCGGTGTCCGGACGTGTTCCTTGCGGCCCGGTGTCGAGGACCGCCAGGGCCCCTGCGGGGGGCGACGGCGCGGGTCGTGGTGTCGCACCGGAGGCGCCGACCGGCACGCTGTCCGCCGCCGCGGGCACGATCACCAGGGCGTCCGCGCGGGCGGCGGCCGCCAGCGCGTCTCGTACAGCCGCGTCCGCGCCGTCCATCGGTGCCGTCACCGTGATCACCTTGGCACCCGCCTCGGCGGCCTTCCGCACGCCCGCCGCCAGCCGGGCCGGGTCCGGTTCGCCCCTGGTGCCGGTGCCGCGCACCGCGAGGACGCGCGCCTGGGGCGCGACGCCGGCGAAGCCCTGACCGGCCCGCACGGCGCCGGCGATCAGCCCGGCCTGGAACGTGCCGCGGCCCACGCAGTCCTCGTCCGCGCCCTCGAGCGCGTCGACCCGGCCGGCCAGCACGGCGGGCGCGTCGCTCACCCCCGTGCCGACGACCGCGACCGTCACCCCTCGTCCGCGGGAGAGCGCCCACACCTGGTCCAGGGCGAGCGCGTTGCGCGTCCACGGGGCTTCCGAGGTGGCACGCCCCGTGAACGAGGTGCACGCCTGCCGCGCGGAGAGCCGCTCGGGAACATCCGGCAGGACCACCTGGGCCGCATCCCCGTCGTCGGCCGAGGCGGTCGGGCCCGTGAGACAGGCGAGGGTGATGGCGAGCAGCAGCGCCGCGGCGGGTCGGGGCATGGGCCGTTCCTCGATTCGGTACGGGATGACGGGGTGGGGACGCCGGGTCAGCGCGTGACCGGCAGGTCCTCCGGCAGCAGGAGCCGCAGATCGTCCAGGCTCGGCGAGGCGACCGCGCTGAGCCGCCCCGCCTGACGGGTCATCATCTGCTCCAGGGTCTGCCGTGCGAGGCGCGCGTTGCCGAACGCCCGGCCCCGGGGGAGTCCGTCGAAGTGGGTACGCAGGGCGCCGGCCGTCCCCGGCGCGCACTCGTAGCCGTTGTCGACGGCCGCCTGGCGCACGATGGTGACCAGCTCGTCGCTGGAGTAGTCGGGGAACTCGATGTGGCGCGGGAAGCGGGAGGCGAGGCCAGGGTTCGAGCCGAGGAAGCGTTCCATCTCCTCGGTGTAGCCCGCCACGATCACCACGACGTTGTCACGGTGGTCCTCCATCAGTTTCAGCAGGGTGTCCACGGCCTCCTGGCCGAAGTCCGAGGAACCGGAGCCGCCGTGCGGGGTGAGCGTGTACGCCTCGTCGATGAACAGCACTCCGCCCAGCGCGCGGGTGAAGACCTCTTTGGTGAGCTGCGCCGTGTGACCCACCCAGCGGCCCACCAGGTCCGCCCGGGACGCCTCCACCAGCTGGCCGCGCGGCAGCACCCCGAGGGAGCCCAGCAGCTCTCCGTAGAGCCGGGCCACGGTGGTCTTTCCGGTACCGGGCGGGCCCGCGAAGACCAGGTGGTTGCCGATGCGCGGGGCGGGCAGCCCGGCCTCGGTGCGGCGGCGGGCGGTGGCCAGCAGGTTGACCAGGTCGCCGACCTCGCGCTTGACGGCAGCCAGTCCCACCAGCGCGTCCAGCCGCAGCAGCGGATCGTCGCTCTTCTCGGTGCCGGGGGCCGTGACCGCCACGTCCTCGGCGGTCAGTACGGCCAGGTCGCGCTCGTTCACCTCCACCAGCCCCGCCAGCCGCGAGGCCTGACGGTCCACCATCTCCTCGAAGACCTTGCGCGCGGTGCGGCCGTTCCCGAATCCGGCGTCGCGCGGGATGGCGTCGAAGTGCGTGCGCAGCGCGGTGCGCGTGGCGGGCTCCAGCTCGTAGCCGTGTCCCGTGCACATCCGCTCGACGATGGTCACCAGCTCGTCGGAGGTGTAGTCGGTGAACTCCACACTGCGGGTGAAACGCGAGGTCAGCCCCGGGTTGGAGGCCAGGAAGCCGGCCATCTCCTGCGGGTAGCCGGCTGCCACGACCACCACGTCCTCCCGGTGGTCCTCCATGAGTTTCACCAGGGTGTCGACGGCCTCCCGGCCGAAGTCGGCACCGGAGCCGCCGCCGTCGGTGACGAGCGTGTACGCCTCGTCGATGAACAGCACCCCGCCCAGCGCCCTGGTGAACGCCTCGGTGGTCTTGATCGCGGTCCCGCCGACGACCTGTGCCACCAGATCGGCCCGGGAGACCTCCACCAGATGCCCGGAACGCAGGACACCGAGCGAGGCCAGGATCGACCCGTAGAGCCGGGCCACGGTGGTCTTGCCGGTGCCGGGCGGGCCCGCGAAGACCAGGTGGCGGCTCATGGGCGGCGCCGGCATGCCGAGGCTGGCACGCCGCTGAGCCAGCCTGTTCAGGTTGATCAGGGTCAGGACCTGCTGCTTCACGTCGTCGAGACCGATCAGCGACTGGAGTTCGGCCACCGGCCCGGTGCCCTTCTCCGGCTCGGACGCCAGGGGCACCGCTCCGCCGGGCAGCCGCCCGTCGCCCGCCGCCTCGGCACCGGCGGCACTGCCCCAGGCGTCCGGCGTGCCGTTGCCCGCGCTGGTCAGGCCTTCGACGGCCAGCCGGTCGCCCGGCACGGCCTGGCGCAGCCCGCTGCCCCGGTTGTCCCGGACCGTGCAGCCGATCAGCGACACCGGATCGGCGCCCTCGACCCGCACGCCGTCGGCGCCGGATCCGGACACCTCGCACGCGTTCAGCGCGGCCCGCGCGCCCGCGGCGACCAGCACCCCGTGCTCTGCCGCGCCGGTGATCCGGGCCCGCGCGGCGGACAGTTCTCCCTCCGCCTCGACCAGGACGCCCGCTCCGCCCGCCGCGTCGACCGAGGTGTCGCGCAGGGTCAGCGTGCCCAGGGCGCCGACGTGGACGCCGGCCCCGCCGGTGGTGCGCAGTGTGCCCCCGCCGACGTACAGGTTGCCGTGGCCCAGCACGTGCAGGGCGGACCCGCCGGAGTTCTCGACGACGCACTCCTCCAGCCGTCCCCGCCCGTCCTTGAGGACCTCCACCCCGTGCGAGGAGGACCGGACGACGACCGCGCGGCGCAGCAGCGGGTTGGCGCCTGCCCGCACGACGACGCCGGTCGCACCCGAGTCCCGCACCTCCAGCCGGTCCAGCTCGGCGGCCGAGTCCTCGTCGAGCAGCACCCCGACGGCCTTCGCGTCCTGGACCAGGGTCCCGGTCATCACCGGGGACGAGAACCCGTTCACGCGGATACCCGCGTCCTGGGCGGCGGCGAACACGCAGTCCTTGAAGACGCCCCGGCTCCGTTCCGTCACCAGCAGTCCGTGCCCGGCGGTCCGCTCGGTACGGCAGCCCGTCACGGTGGGAGAGCTGCCGGCCCCCAGCACGAACCCGTGCCCGGTGGTGTCGACGACCTTCACCTCCTCCAGCACGGTGGAACCGGTGGAGCTGACGTAGACACCGACGACCGCTTCGCGGACCGTGCCGCGCACCATGCGCGCGCTGCTGTCCTCCTCGACGGCGACCCCGGGTTTGTCGGCCGCGGATATCTCGCAGTCCTCCAGGTGCACGTGCGCCTGACCGTTGGTCAGCACGCCGTTCCCCCTGGTGTCGCGCAGTCGGCTGCCGCGCACGGTGATCCGTCCCCGCTCCCCGGCCACCACCGCGGACGTGCCCAGGTGCTCGACGAGGCAGTCCTCCAGGAAGCTCTCGCTCGCGGAGGTCGAGACCAGGCCGGCCCCCGCCGGGTTGCTCACCCGGCACTGGCGCAGCGCCAGGGATCCGCCCCCGCGCGCGAAGAGCGCCGCCCAGGACGAACCGTGCACCTCGCACCGGTCCATCGCGATCTGTCCGCGCGGCACGTCGACCACCGGCAGTTCGTCGTCGTGGCCGCGCAGTACCAGGTCACTGACCATCAGGGCGTCACCGGTGAGGGTCAGCGCGGTCCCGCGCCGGGGCGCGAGTTCCGCGGTGCCCGGACCGTCGGCCGCGGTCAGCGTGATCGCGGCCGAGACGGTGAGGGCCTCCTCGTACCGGCCGGGCCCGACGCTGACGATGGCTCCGGTACGCGCTCGCGCGACGGCCTCCGCGACGGTGCGGAAATCGCCCGAGCCGTCCGCTGCGACGGTGAGCACCTGGCGTGACACGTGACTGACCTCCCGGACCCCGTGGCCGGTGGGGCGACGGGGACACGCGGCATGTGGTGGGACTTGTGGAACGGGTGTGCCCATCATGCCTGTTGTCGCAGGTCGACCGCTATCGAGGTCCGTGGAATCGGCCCGAGGGCCCCGCCGCGACCGCCGGGACGCCGTCCTGGGAGCGAACCCGCGCGGGGGCCGTCACGCTCCTCTTCCCCCCTCGCCCCCGGGGTCTTCGCGCGCCGGTGTGACGACGGCGCGTACCGGACGCCGCGGGGATGTGTGAGAGCCCGTCAGCTCCCGGTCCCCGTTCTGCCCCAGTCCGGCCCGGCCTCGGCCCAGGCGCGGTCCAGTCGCGCGTACCGCAGACGCATCATGCGCCGGACGATCAGCCGCCGGCCGCCCTCGACGCACAGGGCGGCGAGCAGGGCCCCGCCGACCCCGGCCAGGACCGCGTTGGTGTGCGCCGTCGCGGTGTCCATCGGGCGGGAGACGAGACGGCCCGCCCGGTCCGTCCAGATCCGCACCCGCGCCCCGACCTCGGTGTCACGCGACAGGGTCCGTACGGTGGCGACCCGTGCCGTCCCGTCAGGGGCCTTCCACCGGGCCACCACTGGGGTCTGCGCGCGGTGGTCCGTGCCGGACTCCGGCTCGGCGACCAGCTGCCGGGGCGCCACCCGCCGCACCACGACGGCGGTGGTGGCCCGCCGCTCGGCGCGCTGGGCCCGCACCGCGTCCAGCAGGGCGGCGTCGGCGCGCGCCCCGCACAGCCAGCCGACCACCGGTGCCCCCACCACCAGCACGAGGAACGCGACCAGAGCCACCCACGCCTCGCGCCTGTCCGTGGCGCGGCGCAGGGGGTTGTGCCGCCAACGCCAGACTCCCGTGAGCGCTCGCACAGTCCTGCACCCCCCTTCCGTATCCGTCTTAACCCGGTACGGTGCCGGCCGCGCGCCCGGAGACCGAAGAGAGAGCAAGCTCACGCCGCTCAACGGGCCGCGTCCCGGCGGGTGTTCCGGGAGGAAGGCGCCTGCTCAGTCCAGGATCCGCAGGGGGTCGCCGACCCGGACGATCCCCGTGGTGTCGGGGACGAGGTTCACCCCGAAGCGCAGTTCGCCGTCGTGTCTGCGGTGACGGGCCAGGGTGCGCAGCGGTTCGGAGCCGCGCTGCGCGGTGCGCTGGTCGGTCGTCGTCACGACACAGCGGGCGCTCGGCCGCGCCACCCGGAACGCGACCTCCCCGATCGCGAGGCGGCGCCAGCCGTCCTCCGCCCACGGCTTTGTCCCGGACACCACGACGTTCGGCCGGAAACGGTCCATCGGCAGCGGTCCCTCGGCGGCCCGGTCGCCCGCCGCGACGAGCGCGTTCAGCGCGTCCAGCGAGGCGACGGAGGTCAGCAGCAGCGGATAGCCGTCCGCCAGACTCACCGGCTCGCCCGGCCGCGCGTACGCGGGATCGATGAAACGGCGCCGCTCCGGCGCGTCGAGATGGACCAGCCTGACCTCCGTGCCGAGGAAGGCGCCGAACCAGTCATGGGCCTCCCGCGCCGCCTCGACGACATCGAGACGGCTGCGGTGCAGCCGCACCCGGACCGTTTCCCGCGGTTTCGGGACCTCCACGGTCAGGGCGGCGCTCCCCGGCGCGGCCAGCGTGATTCCCCCGCCGGGCACGGGCGTGGCGCAGACCAGCGCCAGCCGGGGCCGCTGCCGCTGGGTGACCACCGTTCCCTCGGTGTCCACCAGCATCCAGCGTCGGTCGCCGCCGAGTCCCCATGGCTCGACGACGGCCTCCCCGACGGCGCACGCGGCCAGCGACTTGACCGGATGGACACGGACGGCGCTCAGGCCGGGAACAGACATGTCCCCATCCTGCCAGCCGCCACCCGGACGGCCCGCCGCCGTGCCCCGTGCCTCCTCGGACCGGGGCTAGTAGCCCCGGCCGCCCTGGTACGGGCGGTTGTACGGGTCCTCGTACGGGGACTGCGCGGGCGCGGGCGCGGGCCGGGGTGCGGCCGGGCGCATCGACTCGTAGCCCGTCCCCGGCGCGGGGCGCTGCTGCTGGTACGGCGGAGGGGACTGGTACCCGCCGCGGCTCGCCGCCGGCTGCTGCGGGATGTAGGGCGCCGGGGCGTGCTGGAGCTGGGCCGGCTGCATGGGCGCGTAGCTCTGCTGGGTCGCCGGCTGCGGGTAGCCGTACGACGGCGCGGGCTGGGAAGGGGCCGCGGGAAGCGCCGGCAGGGCCGACGGCAGCGCCGGCAGATAGCTGTTGCCGGTGTCGTACGCGGCGGGCACTCGGATCGGTGCGATCTGAGGCGTACCCCGCTCCGCGACCAGGGAGTCGTAGATGGGGGTGTCGGGGAAGGACGGCGCGGAGTAGTAGCCGCCGCCGTAGGTGGAGCGGGGGGAGGTCATGGCACCTAAGTTAAGCCCACGATGTGCGGATTGGGGAGTCCCAATCTCAGGCTCATCCGATTTACGCGAGTTCTCCCGTTCCGACCTGGCAAAACATCGTCGGGGAGATGGTTCGGGAGCGCGATCTACCCGCGCGTACGCACGGCCCCTCCCCGGTGCCCGGAACCCGGTGCTCCGGACGGTTTCCGGGCAGGGTGCCCAGGGGTGTGCCGCTCCTTACCGTTCTCCCGAGGCCGGCCGCCGCGAGACCCCGGCGTGCGGTGAACACCCCGTAGGAGCCGGTGCGTTCGGTCCTGGTGGCACGTCTCATTTCGTTGAATTGCAAAAGTCTGCAATTCGCTACATGCTGGGCTGGCCGTATCCGCACAGGGCGCGGTGCGCCGCCGGGGAACACCCCGGCGCGCCGTCGGGTGACAAAGGGGTCCGCGACCGTGCCGGTTCCGCTGTACCAGGCCAAGGCCGACTTCTTCCGGATGCTCGGACATCCCGTACGGATAAGGGTGCTTGAACTGCTCCAGCACGGTCCGATGCCGGTCCGGGAGCTGCGGGCCGCGATCGAGGTCGAACCCTCGGCGCTCTCCCAGCAACTGGCGGTGCTCCGCCGCTCGGGCATCGTCCACGCCACCCGGGAGGGTTCGACCGTCGTCTACGCGCTCGCCGGCGGCGACGTGGCCGAGCTGATGCGGGCCGCGCGCCGGATCCTCACCGAGATGCTGGCCGGGCAGAACGAACTCCTCGCCGCACTGCGCGGAGCCGAGGTCTCCGCCCCATGAGCACGCCCGGACCCCGGCCCGACGCCCTGCCCCTGCGGCACGTCCTGACCCTCCCCGCGATGGGCCCCGCCGTCCGGATCGCCCGCGAGACCACCGAACAGGTGCTGGCCGAATGGGGGATCAGCCGGCGCCACCGCACCGTCGGCCCGGCGCTGCTCATCGTGTCCGAACTGGTCACCAACAGCGTCCGGCACGCCGCCTCGCACTCCCCGAGCATCACCGTCCACTACGCGGCCGGCCGGGGCACCTTCGCGTTCGCCGTCCACGACCGCCACCCGCACCGGCCCGCCCTCCTGGCCGCCGTGCCACGCCCCGGGACCGGCGGCGGTGGCCTCGGCACCGTCATGGAACTCACCCTGGGCCTCGGCGGCACCGCTGTCGTACGCGGGGACGCCGACGGCGGCGGCAAGAGCATCTGGATCACCCTCCCGTTGTGAACGCGCGGCGGCGGGCTCCCGTGCGGCCCGTCCGTGATGACCCCGGCACTCCCGGGGTCATCACGGGCGGGCGGAGGCGCGAGGATGTCCTCATGGCGAACAGTTCTGGGTGGACACGGCGCACCGCGCCCCTGCGACGGCGGCCGTGCGGCACGCCGGTGATCACGGCGGGCGGGGAGCGGCAGCGGTGAGCACGCCCCTCTACCAGTTGAAGGCCGAGTTCTTCAAGACACTCGGTCATCCGGTCCGCATCCGCGTGCTGGAACTCCTGAGCACGCGCGAGCACGCCGTCTCCGAGATGCTGCCCGAGATCGGCGTCGAACCCGCCCACCTCTCCCAGCAACTGGCCGTGCTGCGCCGCGCCAACCTCGTGATCCAGCGCCGGGAGGGCTCCGCCGTCCTGTACTCCCTGGCCGACCCCCGGCTCGCGGAACTGCTGCGGGTCGCCCGGACCATCCTGTCCGGCGTCCTGGCCGGGCAGGCCGAACTCCTCGCCGATCTCAAGGCCGCCGACGCGCCGGTCGCCACCCGGCGGCGCGGCGCGCGGTGAGCGCCTGCGCGACGGGCTCCTCCCGGCGGGCCGACGCGGCCCGCCGAGGCGCTAGGTTGACCGGGAGAAGTCTCGGCAGACGGACTCGCGATGGGGGCGAGCATGACCATGCTTAAGGGAACCAACGTGCCGGTGGCGGCCCAGGCCGTCCGCGTCGAGCTGGGGTGGCGCACCGGCCCCGGCACACCGGACGTGGACGCCTCGGCACTCCTGCTTCTCGCGAACGGCAAGGTCCGCGACGACGGGGACTTCGTCTTCTACAACCAGCCCGTGCACGCCGGCGGCGCGGTCCGCCACGAGGGCAAGCGGGCCACCGCGGGGGCGGCCACCGACACGCTCGCCGTGGACCTCGCCCGGCTGGAGCCCGCCGTCGACCGCGTGGTCCTCGCCGCCTCCGCGGACGGCGGCACCTTCGGCCGGGTCGCCGGACTGTACGTACGGGTCGTGGACGCGGTCGGCGGCGCGGAACTGGCGCGCTTCGACAGCACCGACGCCACCGTCGAGACCGCCTTCATCCTCGGCGAGCTGTACCGGCGCCAGGGCGCCTGGAAGTTCCGGGCGGTCGGTCAGGGGTACGGCAGCGGACTCGAAGGGCTCGCCACGGACTTCGGCATCTCCGTCGACGAGCCGCAGCGCCCGGCGGCCCCGGTCCCGCCCGCCCCCATGCCCGCCGCCCCGCCGCCGCCCCGGCCCGCCGCCCGGGTCGCGACGCCGCCCGCGCCGCTCCCACCGCACGCCCAGCCGACCCTGGCCGCCCCCATGGCCCCGCCGGTGCCGCCCGCGCCCCCGGCCCCGCCCGCCCAGCCGGTGCGTCTGACGAAGGTGACGCTCACCAAGGACGCCCCCGCCGTCTCCCTCGCCAAGCAGGGCGGCACCTCCGGAGCGATGCGCGTCAACCTCAACTGGGAGGTGCGCAAGCAGTTCAAGGGCTGGGGCAGCAAACTCGGCCGGGCCATTGCCCAGCACGCCGACCTCGACCTCGACCTCTGCGCCCTCTACGAACTGACCGACGGCCGCAAGGGCGTCGTCCAGGCCCTCGGCAACGCCTTCGGCGCGTACCACCAGCCGCCCTACGTCGAACTCGACGGCGACGACCGCACCGGCGCCGTCGAGTCCGGTGAGAACCTGACGATCAACCTCGACCAGAAGGACCGGATCCGCCGGCTGCTGATCTTCGTCACGATCTACGAGGGCGCCCGCAGCTTCGCCGATCTGCACGCCACCGTCACCCTCCAGCCTCAGCACGGCGCCCCGATCGACTTCTCGCTCGACGAGTGCACCGTCCCCTCGACCGTCTGCGCCCTCGCCCTCATCACGAACAACGGCGGCGACCTCACCGTGCAGCGCGAGGCCCGCTACCTCGTCTGCGACCGGGGCGTCAGCCCGCAGCGCACCATCGACCGCGCCTACGGCTGGGGCATGAACTGGACGCCCGGCCGCAAATGAGCCCGGCCCGCGGTCACTGATCCGGCGCGGCCTCGGGACGGGCGTAGTGACGCCCCTTCCAGGCCGCGCCCCGGCCCCGGTAGTGCTGAACCGCCGAGTCGACCGTCATCAGCAGATACAGCAGGGCGGTGAAGGGCAGCAGCGGAGCGAGCCACAGCGACTGCCGGTAGTACCCCAGCATCGGGGTGTACGTCCCCGCCATCACGGCCCAGGCCGCGCCGCCCGCCCAGGCCGCCGCCGCGTCCCCGCCCAGCAGTCCGGCGGCGAGCATGAGCGGCGGCGCCAGATAGACGAGCGCCAGCCCGAGCACCGTACCGAGCAGCACCAGCGGATTGTGCCGCAGCTGGGCGTACGCGCTGCGCGACACCATGCGCCACAGATCACCCAGCCCCGGGTACGGGCGCACACTGTCCACCCGGTCCGCCAGCCCCAGCCAGATCCGCCCGCCGCCGCGCCGCACCGCCCGCGCCAGCGCCACGTCGTCGATCACCGCCTGCCGGATCGAGTCCGGCACCCGGGCCCGTACGGCGGCCTCCGTCCGCAGCAGGACGCAGCCGCCGGCGGCCGCCGCGGTGCGCCCCCCGTTCCGGTTGATCCACCGGAACGGGTACAGCTGCGAGAAGAAGTAGACGAACGCCGGGACGACCAGGCGCTCCCAGGCACTCTCCACGCGCAGCCGCGCCATCTGGGAGACCAGGTCGTAGCCGCCCGTCGTGGCGGCGGCCACCAGCTCCCGCAGACTGTCCGGCTCATGGGCGATGTCCGCGTCCGTGAGCAGCAGGAACTCCGGATCACGGGAGCGGGCCAGCGTGATGCCGTGCCGCACCGCCCAGAGCTTGCCCGTCCACCCGGGCCCGGGCTCGGGTGGCGAGACCACCGTGACCGGAAGACCGCCGTGCCGCACCGCCAGCGTGCGGGCCAGCTCACCGGTCCCGTCCGTGCTGCAGTCGTCGACCAGGACGATCTCCGCCGTCCCGGGATAGTCCTGCGCCAGCAGCGACGGCAGGCTCAGCGGAAGCATCTCCGCCTCGTCGCGGGCGGGGACGACGACCGCCACGGAGGGCCAGTGCGCCGGGGCCGCGCGGGCGGGGAGCCGCTGGCCGGTCCGCCAGAAGAACCCCTGTCCCAGCAGCAGCCAGACCCATGCGACCAGCGACACCACGGCGATCCAGGCAACGGCGCTCATTGCCCGAAGTCTGCCCCACCGAGCCGGAACCGCAAGGGCCGTCGACTATGGTGACCGGGTGAAGATCGCGCTCATGGACTCCGGAATCGGCCTGCTGGCCGCCGCCGCCGCAGTACGCCGGCTCAGGCCGGACGCCGATCTGGTGCTCTCCTCGGACCCCGGATCCATGCCCTGGGGACCGCGCACCCCGCAGGACGTCACCGCACGCGCCCTCGCCGTGGCCCGCGCCGCCGCCGAGCACCGCCCCGACGCCCTGATCGTCGCCTGCAACACCGCCTCCGTGCACGCGCTGGACGCCCTGCGGGCCGAGCTGGAGCCCGCGCTCCCGGTCATCGGCACCGTCCCCGCGATCAAGCCGGCCGCCGCCGCGGGCGGCTCCGTCGCCATCTGGGCCACCCCCGCCACCACCGGCAGCCCGTACCAGCGCGGACTGATCCGCGACTTCGCCGGCTCCGCCGATGTCACCGAGGTGCCCTGCCCTGGACTGGCCGACGCCGTGCAGTACGCGGACGAGGCAGGCGTCGAACGGGCGGTCGCCGCCGCCGCCGCGCTCACCCCGCCGGACGTGCGCGCCGTCGTCCTGGGCTGCACCCACTACGAGCTGGTCGCCGAGCACATCCGCGCCGCCGTCCGGCACCCCGGCCCGCCGCCCGTCGTCCTGCACGGCTCGGCCGGTGCCGTCGCCGCGCAGGCACTGCGCCGGATCGGCGCCGAACCCGCTCCGTCGGCCGAACCCTCCGGATCCCTCACCGTGCTGCTCGCCGGCACCGCCTCGGAGCTCCCGGCCGCCGCCCTGGCCTACCCGGAGGGGCGCGGCCTGGCCGCCGTCGGCTCCCCGCGCTGAGCCACACACCACCCGAGCGGGCCGCAGGACCCGCCCCCGGGGGCACGTTCTTCAGTACGCTGCTTGACATGACGGACCACCCTCGCAAAACGACGCGCAACGGTGCCGCCACTCACACCGCGGTCTGGACCGGCCGCGCCACCAACCGCACCCAATGGGTGCTCGCGGCCGCCGGAGCCGCCTGCCTGGCCCTGGGCATCCAGCTCGCCGTCAGCTCCACCTGGACCTCCGGCGGGGTGCCGCTGGCCATGTCGGTCATCGGCTGCGTGGCGGCCGGGCTGCTCATGCTCTTCGGCACCCTGGCCTTCGTGAACGTGGCGGTCCGGGTCGACGGCGACGCCCTGGAGGTGCGCTGCGGCCACATCGGCCTGCCGCGCCGCAGGATCCTGCTCACCCATGTGGTCGGGGCCGAGTTCGCGCCCAAGGTCACCCCGCGCCAGTGGGGCGGCTGGGGGTACCGCTGGCGCCCCGACCAGGGGACCGCCGTGGTGGTGCGCCGGGGCGAGGGCCTGGTGCTCCGCCTCGGCGACGGCCGGACGTTCACCGTCACGGTGGACGACGCGGAGGCCGGGGCCCGGTTCATCCGCGACCGGCTCCATCTGCCCGCGCCCGGCTCGGCCGGCTCGGCCGCGGGGACCTGACCGCGAGGACCGCGCCGCGTCCGGCGGTCGCACCCGGCCTGGTCACCCGCCGTCCGGTGCGATCGGCCGGCGGGCCGAGGCCAGCCCGGCGAGCAGGCCCGCCCCCGCCGTCACGGGGGTGAAGCTCAGCGCGTTGCCGACGCCCGCCAGCACCGCGAGCGCGGTGAGCGCCGCACCGGCCGTCAGCACCACCGGGGTGCCGCGCGGCGAGCGCCACAGCGCGTGCAGCAGCCAGGCGAACGCCGCCCCCAGCAGCACCACACCGACCACGCCCTGCTCGGCCGCCTGCTGGAGTGCCGCCGAATGCGGCTTGCCGTCCGCCCCCACCGTCTGCCGTACGGCCGGGCTCAGCTCGGCGAAACGGTCCGGCCCGATGCCCAGGACCGGATGGTCTCCGGCCAGCCGCACCGCGTCCTGCCACAGCCGCACCCGTTCGCCGGTGAACCGGCCCTCCAGCGCGGCGGTCAACCCTCCGGGCAGGACGCCCTCGGCCAGCGCCCACGACAGGCCGGCCATCAGACCGGCCACCGCCCCCAGACCGGTCAGGACCGGCAGCCGGCCGCGCATCCCGGCCGCCGCCAGCGACCACAGCAGCACACCCAGCGCCGCCAGGCACCCCGGCACGGAACCGAGCCCGAGGGCCACCCCGGCGGCACCGAGCGCCGTCAGCCGCAGGAGGAGCCGCGCTCCCTCCGAGCGGGCCGCTGCCGCCGCACAGCACGCCGCCCCGGCCGACAGCACCAGCAGCGCCGCCGTGGCACCGATGTCCCCCGGCGCGGTCCGCGCCGTCGCCGTCGCGCCCGGCAGTCCGTGCCGCCAAACGAACGCCGTCACCAGCGCGGTCAGCGCGGCGACGGCGGGGGCGGCCACCGGCAGGAGCGTCCCGCAGATCCGGCCGCAGGCGAAGCCCGCCGCGACCGCCAGCAGGGCGAGCAGGACCCCCTCGGGCCGGGTCTCCCGGCCCGCCGCGCAGATCAGCGTCCAGATCGCGCAGGCGGTGAGGATCAGGGCTCCGGCGGCGTCGGACGTGGTCCCGCTCCCGGGACCGCGCCCCGCTGGTTCAGCCATCACGTCGTCCCCCGGTCGGTGACCGTTCACGAACCGCGGCGTCGGGCCGCTTTGCGGGGGGTGGGCGACAGGGTAGCGGCCGCAGGGGGCAAAGGGGCGTGCGATGCGAGGAAACGATCCGGCGGCGGTGGTTCCGCGATCGGGGCGGGGCTCCCGTACGGCGGGCCCGCCACCGTAGACTCCGCCGGGTGAGCACCACGATCGCGCCGGTCGGCGAACCGCAGCAGCCCGCCCCCGCCCGTCCACGAGCCCTGCCGCGCCTCGCGCGGCCCGCGGCGGCGGTGGTCTCCGGCGTGCTCCTCTACCTGAGCTTCCCGCCCCGCCCCCTGTGGTGGCTGGTCCTCCCCGGGTTCGCGCTGCTCGGCTGGGTGCTCTTCGAGCGCCGGCTCCGCGCCGCCTTCGGCCTCGGTCTGCTCGCCGGTCTCGGCTTCATGCTCCCGCTGCTGCACTGGACCGGTGAGGAGGTCGGCCCCGTGCCGTGGCTGGCCCTGGCCGCCGCCGAGGCCCTGTTCGTCGCCGTCGGCTGCCTGGGCATCTCCGCGGTCACCCGGCTGCCCGCCTGGCCCTTCTGGGCCGCGGCCGTCTGGGCCCTGGACGAGGCGGTCCGGGCCCGGGTGCCGTTCGGCGGCTTCCCCTGGGGCAGGATCGCCTTCGGACAGGCCGACAGTGTGTTCCTGCCGCTCGCCGCGCTGGGCGGCACCCCGCTGCTCTCCTTCGCCGTGGTGCTCTGCGGCTTCGGACTCTTCGAGGCGGTCCGCCGCTTCCGGCTGCGGCGGACCACGGGCGAGCTGCCCCGGCTGGCCGCCGCCGCCACCGCCGCGGCCGTACTGGTGCCCGTCGCCGCGGCCGTCGCCGCACTGCCCCTGGTGGACGACTCCGCCGAGGACGGCACCGCGACCGTCGCCGCGATCCAGGGCAACGTGCCCCGGCTCGGCCTCGACTTCAACGCCCAGCGCCGCGCCGTCCTGGACAACCACGCCAAGCGCACCGAGCAGCTCGCCCGGGACGTCAAGGCGGGCAAGGTGGCCAAGCCCGACTTCGTCCTGTGGCCGGAGAACTCCTCCGACCTCGACCCCTACCGCTACGCGGACGCCCGGATCGTCATCGACGACGCGGTCAAGGCCATCGGCGTGCCCACCGTCGTCGGCGCCGTGGTCGAGCCCGACACCGGGAACCTGCGCAACACCCTCATCCAGTGGGACCCGGACAAGGGCCCCGTCGACACGTACGACAAACGCCACATTCAGCCCTTCGGCGAGTACATGCCGATGCGCTCCTTCGTCCGGATCTTCAGCTCGGACGTGGACCGGGTGCAGCGCGACTTCGGACCGGGCCACAAGGTCGGCGTCTTCGATCTCTCGGGGACCGGCGTCGGACTGGTGACGTGCTACGAGGCCGCGTTCGACGACGCCGTGCGCGACACGGTCGAGCACGGTGCCCAGCTGATCGCCGTCCCCAGCAACAACGCCACCTTCGGGCGCAGCGAGATGACCTACCAGCAGCTCGCCATGTCCCGGGTGCGCGCCGTCGAGCACAGCCGCGCCGTCGTCGTCCCCGTCACCAGCGGCGTCAGCGCGGTGATCCGCCCGGACGGCACGGTCGTACGGAAGACGAAGATGTTCACGCCGGACGCCCTCGTCGAGGAGGTGCCGCTGCGCTCCTCGCTGACGCCCGCGACCCGGATGGGCCCGCTCCCGGAGGGCCTGCTCTCGCTCCTCGCCGTGGGCGGGATCGGCTGGGTCGCGACGCGTGCGATCCGCGCCCGCCACGTCCGCTGAACGGGGGACGCGCCGCGTAGGGTCGGTACATGGCTACTCCCGACTTCATCCGCGAACTCCGCGCCACCGCCGGCCACCAGCTGCTCCTGCTCCCCGGCGTCAGCGCCGTCGTCCTCGACGACGAGGGCAGAGTGCTGCTCGGACGGCGCGCCGACACCGGCGGCTGGTCGGTCGTCGGCGGCATCTCCGAGCCCGGGGAGCAGCCCGCCGCGACGGCGGAGCGCGAGGTGTACGAGGAGACGGCCGTGCGCTGCGTGGCGGAACGGGTGGTCCTCACCCAGGCCCTGGAGCCCGTGCAGTACGCGAACGGCGACCGCTGCCAGTTCCTCGACATCACCTTCCGCTGCCGCGCCGTCGGCGGCACCGCCCGCGTCAACGACGACGAGTCCCTGGAAGTCGGCTGGTTCCCCGTCGACGCGCTGCCCCCGCTCAAGGACTTCTCGCTCCTGCGGATCGAGCAGGCGCTGACGGACGGCCCCACCTGGTTCGAACCCACCGGCACGCAGGCATGACAACGGGGGGCCGGGCAACGCACCCGGCCCCGACCGCGTCCGACGACTGAGGCGTGAGGCTCCTCGCGGATCCCCCTCCTTCCGTGCCCACCCTGGCCGAATATCGTCAGGTGGCGAACTCCCCTGTGATGAAAGGCTGTACGCGCAGGTGGGGAAGGCAAGAGGAGTGAGGATCGGATGACCGGAAGCGGTACGGACGCCACGCGGCAGCGCATCGACACGAGCCGGCCGCATCCGGCCCGGATGTACGACTGGTTCCTCGGGGGTAAGGACAATTACCCGGTCGACGAGGAGTTGGGCAGGCGGCTTCTGGACATTCAGCCGGAGATCAAGGAGTTCGCCCGGCAGAACCGCCGCTTCATGCGGCGTGCGGTGCGTCATCTGGCGGGGGACTGCGGGGTGAGTCAGTTCCTCGACATCGGGTCGGGCATTCCGACGGAGCCGAATCTGCATCAGGTGGCGCAGGCGGAGGCGGCGGACGCACGGGTGATGTACGTCGACAACGACCCGATCGTGCTGGCGCACGCGGGTGCGCTGCTGAGCGGGACGCCGGAAGGGGAGACCCGGTACATCGAGGGGGATGTGCGCGAGCCGGAGAGGGTGCTCGAACAGGCGGCGGAGATGATCGACTTCACGCGGCCGGTCGCGCTGTCGCTGATCGCACTGACGCACTTCGTCCCGGACACGGACCGCGCGCACGAGCTGGTGGCGCGGTACGTCGACGCTCTCGCGCCGGGCAGCCGGCTGATTCTGTCCCAGGCCACCGGGGACTTCGACCCCGAGGGGATGGCCAAGGGGGTGGCGACGTACGCGGCCCGGGGCGCGGTCTTCGTCCCACGCTCGCACGCGGAGGTTGTCCGGTTCTTCGACGGACTCGAACTGGCCGGGCCAGGCGTCGTGCCGCTGGACGCGTGGCGTCCCGAGTCCGGCGGGGAGGCGGGGTCCGCAGGGGAGGGGCCGGTGCCGATCTACGGGGGAGTGGCGCGCAAGGCCTGAGGCGTACGGGGAGGCCGTGGGCGGGCGACGGGGCCCCCGTGCGGGCGGGCGCCCGCGATCGGTGCGCTACCGCGACGCCAGCGCCTCGCGCACGAGCGGGACCAGCTCCCTCGCCCAGTCCTCGGACGTCCTGGCGGCGGTGTCCGGCGTGATGACCCAGGCGATCATGGGGCCGACGCGGACCCAGGTGTAGACGTAGCCGGGCTGGGTGTAGCTGAACGCCCGGTCGCCGATGTCCGCGAGTTCCGCGTCCGGCAGGCAGCCGTACATGCCGAAGAGCGCGTCCATGGCGGCGACGGCACTGGCGGTCTCGGTGCCGGAGCCGGCCATGGTGTGACCCCTGAGGCTGATCATGATGCCGTCGCCCCGGGCGCCGGACGTCGTCCTCGCGCCGGATCCGGCGTTCGCCCCGGGATCGGGATCACCCAGGCCCCAGCACCGCAGGCGGGACTCGTTGGAGAGGTCCATGGCCTCGGCCGCCTGCGGGAAGCCGTCCTTCGTCCAGCCGGCGGGCCGTGTCAACGCGGCGAGTGCCCGGTTCATCTCGCCGAACGTCAGCGACCGGGCATCCGGGTCCGACACTCCGCCGCCACCGTCGGCTGCCGACGTCCCGCCGGTCGTCCCACCGGGCATGGCGTCCTGCCCCTCCGGGGCCCCGCGCGGGGTGCTCGTGCCCGGCCGTGCCAGGGGATCGTCGTCGTCCCGCGTGGTCCGGATCACCCCGTAGACGCCGAAGGCCAGGGCCGCCACCAGGACGCCGACCAGGGTGGCGAGCGTGGCCCTGGCCGCCGGGGTGTTGGTGACGGTGACCGGCCCGATGGCGATCTGCGCGCGGCGGATCCGGGCACCGGAGCCGATCTGGATCCCGGTGTTGAGCGTGGTCTGCGGGCCCCTCAGCGCCACGTCCAGCTGGACCCCGAAGGCGGGATGCCCGGCGATGTCGGCCCGGAGCACCTCCTCCAGCGCGGACACGGCGTCGGGGTCCTCCGGACGCTCCTCCACGGCGGTCAGGGCCGCCCGCCCCTCGGGGCTGCCGCCGATCTGCCGTCGCACCAGGTCGGCCACCAGCTGACCCACGCCCGTGCCCACGGCCGTCGCCGCACCACTGGCCATCCCGGCGATCACCCGCACCGCCTCGGCCGCCACAGCATCACCCGACACGGCGCCCCCAGAGCATGCACTTGTCAACGGTGAATCAAGTATGGCTCATTCACCCTGCTCGCCGTACTGGTACTCGCCGCCGCCTTCTCCGTGGCCGCCGCGTTCACCTTCTCCACCTGGTGGTGGGTGGCGGCCGCGGTGCTGGTTCCGCCCGCCCCGACCGGTCTGTGGGACGTGACGCAGCGGCGGCATTCGGTGCTGCGGAACTATCCGGTGCTGGGGCATCTGAGATACGTACTCGAATACATCAGACCGGAGATGCAGCAGTACTTCGTGGAACGCAACTACGACGGCCGCCCCTTCGACCGCAGCGTCCGGAGCATCGTCTACCAGCGGGCGAAGGGGACGGAGGCCGAGGAGGCGTTCGGTACGGAACGCGATGTGTATCTCGCCGGATACGAGTTCCTCGTGCCGTCCATGAAGCCCGAGCCGGTGCCCGAGCGGGCCCCGACCGTCCGGGTCGGCGGGCCCGACTGCACCCGCCCCTACGACATGGCGCTGCTCAACGTCTCCGCCATGAGCTTCGGCTCCCTCTCCGCGAACGCGGTGCTCGCGCTCAACCGGGAGCGGCCGAGGGCGGATTCGCTCACGACACCGGGGAAGGAGGTCTGTCGGACCACCATCTGCGCCACGGCGGCGATCTGATCTGGGAGATCGGCACCGGCTACTTCGGCTGCCGCACCGGTGACGGCGACTTCGATCCCGACACGTTCGCCGAGAAGGCCGCGCACGCGCACGTCACATGCGTGTCGCTGAAACTCTCCCAGGGCGCGAAACCGGGCATCGGCGGGGTGCTGCCCGGCGGCAAGGTGAACGCCGAGATCGCCCGCGTACGGAGTGTTCCCGAGGGGCGGACCGTGATCTCCCCGCCCTGCCACCGGGTCTTCATCGTCGTCGACGGCGCGGAGGGCGGCACCGGGGCCGCCCCGCTGGGGTTCGCCGACAACGTCGGCATGCCCCTGACCGAGGGGCTGATCACCGTGCACAACGCCTGGTGGGCACCGGACTGGAGGGCGGCCGACCCGGACACCTTCGGGCATTCCCTAGGATGAAGGGCGTGACAGCGAGAACGAGCGACATCGAGCAGGCGGCCCGTGTGCTGCGCGCGGGCGGCCTGGTGGCCCTTCCGACCGAGACCGTCTACGGGCTGGGAGCCAACGCGGAGGACCCCGCCGCCGTCTCGCGCATCTTCCGGGTCAAGGGGCGCCCGCCGACCCACCCGCTGATCGTGCACCTGGCCGGAGCGCACCAGCTGGACGCCTGGGTCGTGGACGTGCCCGACGCCGCCCGTCTGCTGGCCGAGCACTTCTGGCCGGGTCCGCTCACGCTGGTCCTGCGGCGCGGCCCGCACGTGCCCCTCGAAGTGACCGGCGGCCTGGAGACCGTGGCGGTCCGCGTGCCCGACCACCCGGTCGCCCTCGCGCTCCTGGAAGCCTTCGGCACCGGCGTCACGGCCCCCTCCGCCAACCGCTTCGGCGCGGTCAGCCCCACCACCGCTGACGACGTCCGCGGCGAACTCGGCGACGGCGTCGACTTCGTCCTGGACGGCGGCACCTGCGCGGTCGGCATCGAGTCGACCATCGTCGACGTCACGGGCGAGGTCCCGGCCATCCTGCGCCCCGGAGGCGTCACCCGCGAGGACATCGAGGACGTCCTGGGCCACCCCGTGGACGTGCCGGTCACCAGCGGTGTGCGCGTACCGGGACAGCACCCCTCCCACTACGCTCCGCGCGCCCGCGTCGTCCTCGTCGACCCGGATCGCGCCGTCGCCGAGGCCGAACGGGCCCAGGAGGCGGGCCGGCGCGTCGGCCTGCTCCTCCCGGCCGCCCTCGCGGGCACCGACGTCACCGCGCACACCGTGCTGACGGTGCCCGCCGCACCGGCCGCGTACGCCCGCGAGCTGTACGGATTCCTCCGCGAGTTCGACCGCCGGGGCTGCGACCTCGTCATCGCGTCCCTGCCGCCGGAGGACGGACTGGGCCTGGCGATCGCCAACCGGCTCCGGCGCGCGGCGGGCCCCCGCTCCACGGACTGACCCGGCGGAACAAACCCCTGGTGCCACGGGCCGGAGACGTCAAGAATCGGCGGATGGCTGACGTGAGACTGTCCGACGGGACCATCGAGCTGACCCCGCTGGGACCGGAGGACCTGGAACCCCATCTCGCCGGCGAGGACGCGGAGCTGGCCCGCCGGCTCAACGGCGGACCCGGCACCCGCGAAGGCGTCGCCGCCTACCTGCGCCACTGCCGGGAGCAGTGGGAGACGGCCGGGCCGCTGAGGGCCTTCGGGATCCGGGCCGGGGAGGCGGGCACGCTCGCCGGGACGGTCGACCTGCGGTTCACTGCCGAGGGCCTGGGCCCGGGGGAGGTGAACGTCGCCTACGGGCTGTACCCGGTGTGGCGGGGCAGGGGCCTGGCGACCCGGGCCGTGCGGCTCGTCTGCCGGTACGCGGCGGGCGAAGGCGCGGCGCGGGCGGTGATCCGGGCCGAGCCGGACAACGCCGCCTCCCTCGCCGTGGCCCGGCGCGCCGGGTTCACCGCCTCGGGGCCCTCGGCCTCGGCGGACGGCACCGCCTTCGAGCGGTACGTCCTGGACCTGGCCGCGACCGCGCCGCCCCGGCAGAGCGTGCGCGTCGAGCACCTGGACGGGCCGGGCGCGCTGCGCGCCGAGGACGCGCTGCGGACCGTCTACGCAGAGGCGTTCGCCGGGCCCCCGTTCCACGAGACCGCGCAGGACGTCGAGGCCGCGTTCCGCCGCTTCCCGGTCCTGGCCGGCCGCGCGGCCTTCCGCGCCGTCCTGGCCAGGACGGCGCGGAAGGCGAACCGGTCGGCATGGCCTACGGCCACCCCCTGACGGCCGACACGGTCTGGTGGGACGAACTCGTCGATCCCGTCCCCGAGGCCGTGCGGCGCGAGGACGGGCAGCGCACCTTCGGCCTGATGGAGCTGGCCGTACGGGAGCCCTGGCGCGGGCAGGGGGTCGCTCGGCGGCTGCACCGGGCGCTGCTCGACTCCGTCCCGGCCGAGCGGGTCCTGCTCAATGTGCACCCCCGGAGCCTGGGGGCGCGCGCCGCCTACCGGGCCTGGGGCTACCGCACGGTCGGACCCGCGAGGAGGGTCGGCACCGGTGAGGACGCCGAACGGCTCGACCTGATGCTGCTCGATCTGGCCGCCGCGCGGAGGTAGGGGGCTCGGACACCCCCGGGGCCCCGCCCCGCCCCCCGCGCGTCCGTGGCGCGCGGGGCCGGACGGGGCCGGTCCGGGTCAGACGGGGGTGCGGGCCAGCAGCGCGGTGAAGTCCGTGCCGGTGGGCAGCGTCCCGAAGGCCAGCCCCCGGTCCCCGGCCAGCCGTGAGGCGCAGAAGGCGTCGGCGACGGCCGCCGGAGCGTGCCGGACCAGCAGCGACCCCTGGAGGACGAGCGCGGCGCGTTCGATGACGCGGCGGGCACGCAGCGGCGCGTCCTCGGTGAGGACCATCTCCCGGCGCAGCTCCCGCCAGGCGGTGTCCAGCCGGCGGTCGCCGCCGGACGCGGCGTCGATCTCCGCGGCCAGGGCCTCCAGGGACTCCGGCTCACGGGCCAGGGCCCGCAGCATGTCCAGCGCGTTGACGTTGCCGGACCCCTCCCAGATGCCGTTGAGCGGGGCCTCCCGGTAGAGCCGCGGCATGCCGGACTCCTCGTCGTACCCGTTGCCGCCGAGGCATTCCAGCGCCTCCGCCACCGCGGCGGGCTGCCGCTTGCACACCCAGTACTTGCCGACCGCCGTGGCGAGCCGGAGGAAGGCCCGCTCCCCGGCGTCCCCGCGCTGCGCCCGGTCGGCCGCCCCGGCCAGCCGCAGCGCCAGCGTCGTGGCCGCCTCCGACTCCAGCGACAGGTCCGCGATCACATTGCGCATCAGCGGCTGGTCGATGAGCTTGGCGCCGTACACCGAGCGGTGGCGGACGTGGTGCGTCGCCTGGGCGAGCGCCGCCCGGGTGCCGGAGGCCGAGCCGAGGACGCAGTCGAGACGCGTCATGGTCACCATGTCGATGATGGTGCGCACCCCGCGCCCCTCGTCGCCGACGAGCCAGGCCACCGTGTCGTCGAACTCCGGCTCGCTGCTCGCGTTCGAGCGGTTGCCGAGCTTGTCCTTGAGACGCTGGATGCGGAAGGTGTTGCGGCTCCCGTCGGGCAGCACCCGGGGGACGAGGAAGCAGGAGAGCCCGGCCGGGGCCTGGGCGAGCACCAGGAAGAGATCGTTCATCGGGGCGCTGGTGAACCACTTGTGGCCGCGCAGCCGCCAGGTCCCGTCCGGCTGCGGGGTGGCGACGGTGGTGTTGGCGCGCACGTCGGTGCCGCCCTGCTTCTCCGTCATGCCCATGCCCGCGAGCAGACCCGGCTTCTCGGCCGGGGTGCGCAGCCCCGCCTC
The DNA here is from genome assembly GCF_053597115.1 of Streptomyces sp. NPDC001515. Classification (NCBI taxonomy): domain Bacteria; kingdom Bacillati; phylum Actinomycetota; class Actinomycetes; order Kitasatosporales; family Streptomycetaceae; genus Streptomyces; species Streptomyces sp. NPDC001515. The sequence continues at coordinate 72,359 of NZ_JBSFHN010000026.1, read as the reverse complement.
GTACACCCTGCTGGTCAGCAGCGGCTCGTAGATCTTGGCGAGGTCGGGGGCGTGGCGCAGTGCGGGCACCGCCGCGTACGTCATGGAGACCGGGCAGCCGTGCCCCGCCTCGGCGCTGCTCCACACCATGAACCCGGCCGCGCGCGCCACGTGTGCCCCGGGGCGCTCGTCGGCCCAGGCGGCCCCGCCGAGCCCTTCGCCGATCGCCACGTCCATCAGGGAGTGGTAGGCGGGGTGGAACTCGACCTCGTCCAGGCGGTTGCCGTAGCGGTCGTGGGTGCGCAGGCGGGGTTCGTGGCGGTTGGCCTCGTCGGCCCAGCGCTGGACCTCCTCGCTGCCGGCCCGGCGGCCCAGCCGGTGCAGATCGTCGAGATACCACGGGGCGCCCTCACGGCGCACCCCTTCGAGCAGGACCGGGTCGTCGGCCACGTCGTGGCCGGTGAGCGGCGGGGCCTGGTTCGTCACCTCGTGGGTGGTGGCGGTGGGGTGGCTGTGCGGAGCGGGGCTCGCGGGCATGAGGGTCCTCCTGTGCGGTGACGGATCAGGGGCGGGGGGCGGCGCCCGCGCAGCGCAGCGCCATGGCGGCCAGCTCGTCGAGCAGGCTCTCGGTGTCGCCGACCCCGGGGTCACCGAGCGGGGCCACCAGGACCTCGCCGATCGCGCCGGTGAGCGCGGCGGCGGTGATCTCCCCGTTCTGGGGCGGCAGCAGGCCGTCGGCCATGCCCTCGCTGATCACCTCGGCGAACAGCGCGCGGTAGCGGCGGCGGAAGACGAGGCGTTCCTCGCCGACCGGGGGATCGGCGGGCGCGGCGAGCAGCGCGTAGGCCAGTCCGGGGTTCTCCAGCGCGCGGCGGGCGAAGGTCCGCACGCCCCGCACGAGCCGTTCGACCGGCGTTCCGGTGGTGGCGAGCACGGCGGAGAGCACCTCCACCTCCCGCCCCGCCGCCCGGCGGAACACCTCGACGGCGAGCGCGGACTTCGACGCGAAGTGCTGGTACACCGACCCCGCCGAGATGCCGGCGGCACCGGCGACCGCCGTCACGGAAGCCCCTGACCAGCCGACTTCCGCGACGACATCGGTCGCCCGGGTGACGAGATGCTCACGTGCCGATTCGAGGCGCTGGATTTGCGCCGGGGTCTTGCGGTAAGCCATGGAAGAAGTGAAGCATCATTCATAGTTTCCCGACAAGGGCCGGACGCGCCGGTCCTCGATCCCTGGAGCACGTGTGCATCTCAGTGCCATGCTGGACGGTGTCGTACGCTCGGCCGCCCGCGAGGAAGCCCTTGTCTACCGCGACCGGCGGTGGACCTACCGCGAGTTCGACGAGGCCGTGCGCCGTGCCGCCACCCTGCTGCGGGAGGCGGGGCTCGGCCCCGGCGACCGCCTGGCGGTGATGACGCACAACACCCCGGCCTTCCTCTTCGCCGCCTTCGGCGCCTGGCTGGCCGGGGCCACCCTGGTGCCCGTCAACCACAAGCTCCGGACCGCCGAGGTCGCGGACCAGCTGCGCCACTGCGGTGCCCGGCTCGCGGTGGTCGACCAGGAGATCGCCGAGCGGGCCACCGCCGCCGACGCGGACGTGCGCTGGCTGGTCAGCCACCCGGACGCCCCGGCGGACGAGGCACCCCAGGGCTCCTTCGAGGCGCTGCTCGCGGCGGCCTCCGTGTGGCATGGCGAGCCCGGACCGGACACCGGCATCGCCCAGATCCTGTACACCTCGGGCACCTCCGGCCGCCCGAAGGGATGCGTGCACACCCACCGGGGCATCGCCCTCACCGCCACGTACACCGCGGCCACCCTGCCCCTGCGCCGCGACGAGCGCTTCCTGGTCTGCATGCCGATCTGGCACGCCTCCCCGCTCAACAACTGGGCCCTGGGCACCCTGCTGCTCGGCGGCACGGTCGTGCTCCAGCGCGAGTACGAGCCCCGCACCATGCTGGAGACCGTGGCGCGCGAGCGGATCACCGCCGTGTTCGGCGCGCCGGTCGCCTTCATCGCCCCGGTGCAGACCGTGCCGGACTTCGACGCCTACGACCTGTCCTCGGTCCGCTCCTGGATCTACGGGGCCGGCCCGATGGACGCCGGCACCGTCCGCCGGCTCATGGAGGCGTACGGGTCGCCCGCCTTCCACCAGGTCTACGGGATGAGCGAGATGGGGCCCGTGGGGGCCTCGCTCTCGCCCGACGAGCAGGTGGAGAAGGCCGGTTCGATCGGGCGCGGCGGCATGGTCGGCGTCGATCTGCGGGTCGTGACGCCGCGGGGGACGGACGCCGCCGCCGGGGAGACGGGGGAGATCTGGCTCCGCTCGGACACCCGCATGGTCGGCTACCTCGACGACGAGGCCGCCACCGAGGCCGCGTTCGAGGACGGCTGGTACCGCAGCGGGGACCTCGGCCGGATCGACGAGGACGGGTTCGTCACCATCGTCGACCGGCTCAAGGACCTGATCATCACCGGGGGCGAGAACGTCGCCTCCCAGGAGGTCGAGGGCGCGCTGCTCGCCCACCCCGACGTCGTCGACGTCGCGGTCGTGGGACGCCCGCACCCGCAGTGGGGCGAGACGGTCGTCGCCGTCGTGGTGCCGAAGGAGGGCGCCGCGCCCGGCCTGGACGACCTCCGCGCCTGGCTGGAACCCCGCCTGGCCCGCTACAAGATCCCGCGCGAACTGGTGCTGAGCGAGGCCCTGCCCCGTACGCCCTCCGGGAAGATCACCAAGCACGTGCTGCGTGCCCGGCTGGCGGAAGGGTCCTGACGGGGCCGCCGCCGCACCCCGCGCGGGGCCGCCCGCCCCACCCGCGTAGGGTCGGCGGCATGGCCGAGGAGCGGGTGAAGGGCGTGCGCAGGGGGCCGGGACGGCCGCGCGAGGAGCGGGTGACCGGCGCCGTGCTGGACGCCGTCGTCGCGCTGGTCGCCGAGAGCGGCATGGGCGCGCTGACCATGGACGCCGTGGCGGCGCGGGCCGGGGTGAGCAAACCCGCGATGTACCGCCGCTGGTCCACCAAGCAGGATCTGATCATCGCCGCGGCCGAATCGCGCATCGGACCGCTGACCGTGCCCGACATGGGCGATTTCCGCGCCGAACTGCGCGCCGTCCTCACCGCCCGCGCCCGCGCCTACCGCCAGCCCGGCATCGACCGGCTGCTCGCCGGCGTCATCGGCTCGGCGGCCGAGGCGGGCGCGGAGCCCGGCGCCTACCGGGACTACACCGCGCGCGTGATGAGCGAGACCCGGCATCTGCTGGAGCGCGGCGTCCAGCGGGGCGACGTGCGGCCGGACGTCGACATCGACGCGGCGGCCACCCTCGTCGCGGCCTCGCTGGTGTTCCGGATGGTCGGTGAGCAGCGGCAGCCGGACGACGCGCTCGTGGACGCGGTCGTCGAGCTGATCGGGCGGGCGGTCGCGGTCCGGCCCTGAGTCGAGGGGGCGGGTCCGAGGCCCTTCGAAGGAGGGCCGGCAGCGGTCGCGGGGAGGGTACGGCCCGGGGCCGCACCCTCCCTCCGGCATGCCCGCACACCGGTCGGCGCCGCCCGCTCCCACCGGCCGACCCCCTTCGTACGCAGGGGTGTTCACGCTCCGTGGCCCCGACGGACCGGTCCCGAAGCGGAGCGGAATCTTTTCCTCCCACCCCCTTGCCCCCGCGCTGCCCAATATCGATACTGCCGGTTACGTAATCAATGTCGATTGTGGGAGGAACCCATGGCAGCCGCCATCACCGACGGCCCGAAGCCCGTACTCGACAAGCCGCTCATGCGCTACGGCCGCAGGACGCTGGACCGGCTCGCGCCCGGCACTCCCGAGACGCCCTACCGCGCCCTCGGCATCACCCCCCTGACCCCGCTCATCGGCGCGGAGATCAGCGGCGTCGACCTGACCCGGCCACTGGGCGAGGAGGTCGCCGAGGAACTGCGCCGGGCGCTGCTCGAATGGAAGGTGATCTTCTTCCGCGGGCAGACCGGGATGGAGCCGGGCCACCACCTCGACCTCGCCGCCGTCTGGGGGCCGCCGGAGGCCAACCCGTTCTTCCCGAAGGCCGGGACCGCCGGCGTCTCCCGGCTCGCCAAGGACGCCATGGCCGTCGGCAACGAGAACATCTGGCACAGCGACCACTCCTTCATGGCCGCGCCCGCCCTCGGCTCCGTCCTGCGCTCCGTCGAGGTGCCCTCCGCCGGGGGCGACACCATGTGGGCCGACATGGGTGCCGCGTACGACAACCTCTCCGAGGAGATGAAGACGCGCATCGAGTCGCTCACCGCCGTGCACGACTGGGTACCGAGCTGGGGCTCGACCATGACCGAGGAGCAGATCGCGCACTTCCGCGAGACGCTGCCGCCGGTCGAGCACCCCGTCGTGGTGCGCCACCCGCGCAGTGGCCGCAAACTCCTCTACGTCAACGAGCCGTTCACCACGCGCATCGTCGGCCTCACCGACGCCGAGAGCCGCGCCCTCCTGGACGAGCTGGTCCTCCAGGCCCGCGTCCCCGAGTTCCAGGTCCGCTTCCACTGGGAGCGGGACTCCGTGGCCGTCTGGGACAACATCGCCACCCAGCACTACGCCATCAGCGACTACTACCCGCGCCGCCGCGTCATGGAGCGCATCGCCGTCGCCGGCGTCCCGCTGTCCTGACCCCCGGGCCCCGCGTCCGGAACGCGCCGCCCGGCGCGGCCCTCCGGACGCGGCCCCGGCCCGCGCACCGCCCGGCGACCCGTGCGCGAGGTGTCCGTCCGCCCCTCGTCCGTCCGCCCCTCACCCGTCTGCCCGCTCTCCCGGAGGACCCCATGAACGCGGCTCCGACTCTGTCCCAGCAGTCCTCCACGCCCACCGGCCGCCCCGACGGCCGCCGGGCCTGGACCGTGACCGCGCTGCTGGTGGTCTTCATGATGGTGAACTTCGCGGACAAGTCCGTCCTGGGCCTGGCCGCCGACGAGATCCGTGCGGACCTGCATCTGAGCGCCACCCAGTTCGGCCTCGCCAACAGCGCGTTCTTCCTGCTCTTCTCGGTCTCCGCCGTCGTCGTCGGCCTGGTCGCCGACCGGGTCTCGTCCACGCTCCTGCTGCTGGTGATGGCGCTGCTCTGGTCGGTCGCCCAGGCGCCGGCCGCGCTCGGCGGCGGGCTCGGCGTGCTGGTCGCCTCCCGCGTCGTGCTCGGCGCGGCCGAGGGACCGGCCTTCCCCGTCGCCCAGCAGGCCACCCTCGCCTGGTTCCCCAACCACCGGCGCAATCTGCCCGGCGCCCTGATCACCCTCGGCGTCACGCTCGGGGTGATCGTCTCCGCCCCCGGCCTGTCCTGGGTCATCGAGCACCACGGCTGGCGCTCCGCGCTCTGGGTCCTCGCCGCCGCCGGACTCCTCTGGGCCGTCGCCTGGAGACTGCTCGGCGCCGACGGCGCGCACGCCACCGGCGACAGCGCGCCCGCCGCCGGGGCTCCCACGCGGAAGGCGACGCCCGTGCCGTACCGGAAGATCCTCGCCACCCGCACCTGGACCGGTGCCACGCTCGCCTACTTCACCAGCTACTGGTCCGTGGCCCTGATGCTCGTCTGGCTGCCCTCCTACCTGCGCAACGCCCTCGGTCACCCCGCGCACACCGCCTCCGTCCTGGTCGTCGCGCCCTGGGCGGTCGGCGCCGTCGCCCTGCTCGCCCAGGCCGGCATCACCGGCCGGCTCATGCGCCGGGGCGTCGGCAGCCGCCGCGCGCGCGGTCGGGTCGGCGGCTGGCTGCTCGCCCTGGGCGCCGTCTGTTTGCTCTCCCAGGCCCTGGTCGACGACCCCACCGGGAAGACCGTCCTCGTCTCGCTGGGCTTCGGCTTCGGCGGCTCGTACGCGACGGTCGCGGCGACCACCGTCGCCGAACTCGCCCCCGCCGGACGGGGAGGCGGGGCGCTCGGCGCCATGAACGCGGTCGTCACCGCCGCCGGACTCGCCGCGCCCGCCGTCGTCGGCGCCCTGGTCGACGCCCAGGGCAACCACGGCTACCACCTCGCCGTCACCCTGTCCGGAGCCCTGCTCGTCATCGGCGCCGCGGCCTCGTTCCTGCTGATCGACCCGGCCCGCGACATCGCCCGGCTCGCCCGCTGATGCCCGCACCCGACCGCCCCCGCCCCTCCGCCCCACGCCAAGGAGCCGCCCCCGTGAGCACCACCACGGAACCCGACACCGCCCCCCTCGACCGGGCCGTCACCGCCCTGCGGGCCGGCCGCGAGAGCTGGGCCGCGACCGGCACGGCCGAACGGATCGCCCTGCTGGAACGGATGATGCCGCGCATCGCCCGGGGCGCCCCGGCCATGGTCGCCGACGCCGCCCGCGCCAAGGGGTACGAGGCAACCTCCCCCTGGGCCACGGAGGACTGGGTCACCGCACCCTGGGCCCTCGCCCAGACCGTCGGCGCCTACCTCCATGTGCTGCGCCGGCTCGCCGACGGCCGCGACCCGGTGCCCGCGGGGGCCGTCCGGGAGCGCCACGGACGCACCGTCGTCGACGTCTTCCCCGCCACCGGCACGGACCGCCTGCTCCTCAACGGCTTCTCCGCCCAGGTCTGGACGCTGCCCGGCACCACCCGGGACCAGGTGCTCGCCCGCGCCGCCGGGACCTACCGGGGCCGGCCCGCCGACCCGGGTGTCGCCCTGGTGCTGGGCGCGGGCAACGTCGCCGCGATCACCCCGCTCGACATCCTGCACAAGCTCTGCCAGGACAACCAGGTCGTCCTCGCCAAGATGAACCCGGTCAACGCCTATCTGCGCCCCCACTTCGAGGCGGTCTTCCAGGAGTTCGTGGACCGGGGCTGGGTCCGCTTCGTCGACGGGGGCGCCGTTGAGGGCGCGTACCTGACCGCGCACGAGGGCATCGACACCATCCACGTGACGGGCAGCGAGCGCACCCACGACGCCATCGTCTGGGGCACCGACGAGCACGCCGCGCGCCGCCGCCGCGAGGACACCCCGCTGAACACCAAGCCGTTCACGAGCGAACTCGGCGGCGTCAGCCCCTGCATCGTCGTCCCCGGCCCCTGGAGCGACGCCGATCTGCGCTACCAGGCCGAGCACATCGTCACCAGCAAGATGAACAACTCCGGGCACAACTGCGTCGCCAGCCAGATCCTTGTGGTGCCCCGCGACTGGGACGGCACCGACCGCCTGCTCGACGAGATCCGCCGGGTCCTGCGCCGTCTCCCGGCCCGCACCGACTACTACCCCGGCGCGGCCGGCCGGCTCCGCGCCGTGGTGGACGCGCACCCCGGGGCCGAGCACCCGGCGGGCCCAGGCGGCGCCACGCTGGTCGCGGACGTCAGCGGCGAGGGCGATCCGATGCTCACCGACGAGGTGTTCGCCAGCGCCCTCGGTGTCGTCCGCCTCGAAGGCCGTGACCCGGAGACCTTCCTGCGCCGGGCCACCGACTTCGCCAACGACACCCTGCCCGGCACCCTCGGCGCGACCCTGCTCGTCCACCCGCGCACCGAACGGGCCCACCGCACCGCCGTCGACACCGCCGTGGCCGAACTGCGCTACGGCACCCTCGGGGTGAACTGCTGGTCGGCCTTCGGGTTCCTCCTCGGCTACACCCCCTGGGGCGCGTACCCCGGGCACACCCGGCAGGACATCGGCAGCGGCGTCGGCTTCGTCCACAACGCCTTCATGCTGGAGGACGTGGAGAAGACCGTGCTGCGGGCCCCGTTCGCCCCCGCGCCCCGGGGACTGCTCACCGGCGCCCCCTCGCTCTCCCCGCGACCGCCGTACTTCGTGACCAACCGGACCGGACGCACGACGATGCGGCGGCTCACCGGGTTCACCGCCGCACCGAAGGCGTCGAAACTGCCCGGCATCTTCCTCTCCGCGCTGCGCGGCTGAGCGGCCGGGCGCCGATGTCAGGGCGTCACGAGCGCGAAGTCCGGGTCCGGGGCGCAGAGATGGCCCAGCAGCTCGGCGATCCTCGCCGGGTCGCCGGTCACCTCGGCGCGCGCCGCGAGGTCCGCCGGGGCGAGCTGTCCCAGGAGAACGGACCGCAGATCCTCCTCGTCCAGGGTCACCTCGACATCGGGCTCCACGGCCGCCGGTCCGCCGGCGGCCGTGTGCGTCAGCACCCCGTTGCGCAGCCGCAGCACGATCGCGTCCCCGCCGCGCACCTTCCAGAGGACCGCAATGTCCGCGTCCCAGCTGCGCGGGCCGTCGACCCGGATGCACAGCGCGTCGAAGAGCTGGTCCAGGCCGAGCGCCCGCAGGAAGTCGGGGGAGGCGGTCGTCGTCGGCGTGCCGACCGCGCCGTCGCGCAGCTCCAGGGCGCCCATCAGGAAGAAGTTGCGCCAGGTGCCGTTCTCGCTGCCGTAGCCCAACTGCTCCAGCGCGTCCGCCTGGAGCTCCCGCGCCCCGGCGTGGTCCGGCTGTGCGAAGACGACGTGGTTGACGACCTGGACGACCCACCGGTAGTCGCCCGCCCCGAAGGACGCGCGCGCCCGGCGCACCACCTCGTCGGCGCCGCCCATGAACTCCACGTACCGCCGGGCCGCTTCGACGGGCGGGTGCTCCCACAGATGCGCCGGGTTCCCGTCGAACCAGCCCAGGTAGCGCTGGTAGATCGCCTTGGTGTTGTGGCTCACCGAACCGTAGTAGCCATGGGTGTGCCAGGCCCGCTCCAGGGCCGGGGGCATCCGCATCGCCTCGGCGATCTCCAGCGGGGTCATGCCCTCGTTGATCATCCGCAGCGTCTGGTCGTGCAGATAGGCGTAGAGGTCGCGCTGTTCCGACAGGAAGGCCAGCACCCGCTCACGGCCCCAGACCGGCCAGTGGTGGGAGGCGAAGGCCACCTCGGTCCCGTCACCGAACAGCGCGACGGCCTCCGTCAGATACCGCGCCCAGACGCGCGGGTCGCGGACCTCCGCGCCCCGCAGCGTCAGCAGGTTGTGGAGGTTGTGCGTGGCGTTCTCCGCCATGCAGAGCGCGGAGCGGCCGGGGAAGTGGATGTTCAGCTCGGACGGCGCCTCCGTGCCCGGTGTCAGCTGGAAGACCATACGGATGCCGTCGACCGTCTCCGTCTGCCCCGTACGGGTGATGTCGAGCGTCGGCGGGACGAGTCCGACCGAACCGGTCGACGTCGTCTGCCCCAGCCCGGCACCGATCTGGCCGCGCTCGCCCTTGGGCAGCGCCGCCCCGTACATGTACGCGGCGCGGCGGGCCATCGCCGTGCCCGCGTACACGTTCTCGCTCACCGCGTGCTCCAGGAAACCCTCCGGCGCGAGCACCGGCACCCCGGCCGCCACGTCCTCGTCGGTGAGGACGCCGCGCACCCCGCCGAAGTGGTCGACGTGGCTGTGCGTGTACAGCACGCCGGTCACCGGACGGTGCCCGCGGTGGCGCCGGTACAGGGCGAGCGCCGCCGCGGCCGTCTCGGCGGAGATCAGCGGGTCGATCACGAAGACGCCCCGGTCGCCCTCCACGAGCGTCATGTTCGAGAGGTCGAAGCCCCTGACCTGGTAGATCCCCTCGGTGACCTCGAACAGACCGTGGTCGCGGACCAGCCGGCTCTGCCGCCACAGGCTCGGGTTGGCCGTGGGCGGGCAGTCGTCGTCCAGGAAGCCGTAGGCGTCGAGGTCCCACACGGTCCGTCCGTCGGCCGCGCCGATGATGCTCGTGTCCGACGTGCCCAGGAACCCGCGACGGGCGTCGTCCAGATCCCGGGTGTCGTCGAACGGGAACCGGCTCAGCACCGACTCGTTGGCCCGGCCGATCGCGGGCTGGGCATCCTTGGGCGGCGTGTTCCCGGTCATCCGTGCTCCCTGTCCGTCGGAGAGCGGCCCGTCGGCCGCCCGGACCGCCAGCCTCGCCCCGGGGACGGCCGTCGGCCAGCAGGGCTGCGCCGAACGGATCACCCGAATGCCGCCGCCCGATCCGACACTTGTATGACCTGCGGGAACAGAGGAGAATCGCGCCAGTGGGGTGGACGGAGCAGGACACGCAATGGCAGGCGCTGGGTCTCGGAGCCGATGAACTCCGGGTGTACGAGGCGCTGCTCGACCCACCCGCACCCGCCTCCCGCACGGCGCTCGCCCGGCGCCTCGGACTGACGGTCCGCCGGGTGACCAACGCGCTGGCCCGGCTGGCCGGACAGGGATTCGTCCATCCGGCCCGGCGCGGCACGGCCCTTCCCGACGCCGTGGCCCCCGCCACCGCGCTGCGCAATCTGATCCATCTGCGCCAGGCCGAACTGCTGCACCGCTCCGCGGAACTGGAGGAGCTGACCGGCTCCGTCGACCGGATCGCGGCCCGGATCCAGAGCGCCGTGCCCACCGCGGGCACCACCGGGATCGAGGCGGTCCGGGGCGGCCGTGCCATCGCCGCCCGGGTGGCGTCGCTGCTGATCTCGGCGAGCGAGGAGGTCGTCCTCCTGGACCGCCCGCCGTACGCGTCGAGCGAGCCGAACGGCATGCCCGCCCCGCTCGACGTCACCGAACCGGTGCGGCGCGGGGTGCGGGTGCGGGTCGTGGTGGACCGCGAGGGGCTGCGCTTCCACGGGCGGGCCCGGGGCCTGGGCGAACTGGCCGCGCAGGGCGTACAGATACGGGTGGGCAGGGACCTGCCCACCAAGCTGATCGGGATCGACCGCCGGGTGACCCTGCTGCCGCCGACCGACGCGGCGGATCCGACGGCCTCCGCCCTGGTGGTGAGCGACGCGCTGCTGAGCAACGCCCTGGTGCCGCTGTTCGAGGGGATCTGGGAGCGCGCCCTGCCCATCGGCTCCGTGGTCGAGGAGGAGATCACCGACGAGGACCGGGAACTGCTCACCATGCTCGCCTCCGGCCTCAAGGACGAGGCGATGGCCCGGCGGCTGGACATCCACGTCCACACCGTGCGCCGCCGCATCACCCGGCTGATGCGCGCGCTGAACGCGGAGACCCGCTTCCAGGCGGGCGTCCAGGCCGCGCTGCGCGGCTGGCTCATGGCCTGACGCCGGGGTGCTCGGCAGCGCGGACCCATAATCATTTCGGTTTGTCCTGCCCCGTCCGATACGCATAGATTCCCCGGGCCTGCCGCCGGCGAGCCGTTCCCCCTCGGCTCGCGGACGCGCGGCACGGCGACCTGTCGTCATCGGCTGGGAGGCCCCGCCCACATGTCCCGAACCGTCGACCGATGGACCACCGCGCTGCGCGACGCCCGCCGGGCGGGCACCCTGTGGCCGTGGTGGCTGGCGGCCCTCGCCTCGGCCGGCGGCTACGCCGTGGCCACCGTCTTCCATCCCGGCTACCTCAGCGCCGACAGCAACACCCAGCTGGGGCAGGCGCTCGGCGACGAGCCCGTCAACGACTGGCACCCGCCCGTGATGGCGCTCGTCTGGCGGGCCGTCATCGCGGTCACCGGAGACTTCGCCTCCCTCGCCTCCCTCCAGGCCGCCCTGCTGTGGGGCTCCCTCTGGGTGCTGGCCCGGCTGGTGTGGAAGCACACCGGCAGCCGCGGCCTCTCCCTCGCCCCGCTGGCCGTCGGCTTCGCCCCGCACCTCATGAACTTCACCGGCGTCGTCTGGAAGGACGTGCACCTCGCGTACGCGCTGCTCGCGGTCCTCGCCGTAGCCCTGACCGTGCGCGACCTGCCCCCGCACCGGACGAGGACGCGCTGGGCGCTGCTCGCCCTGGGGCTGCTGCTGCTCGGCTACGCCGCCCTCGTACGCAAGAACGGCCTGCCCGCCGCGCTCCCGTTCCTCGCCCTGCTCACGCTCACCGCGTGGCCCGCCCCGGGCCGCCGCCACTGGGTGGCCGCCGCCGGGGCCTTCCTCGCGGTCGTCCTGGCCGGCGGCGCCGCCGTGGACGCCGCCACCTCGCCGCTGCCGACCCGCGTCTACGCCGTGATCCCGGTCGACGACCTCGTCCACGTCCTCACCCCCGAACAGGTGCGCGCCGCCGCTGAACAGGCGGGCGCGAGCCCCGATCTGAGGGACGGTCTGGTCACCGCCGCCACCGACTGCGCGCGGCGCGGGATCACCTCCGACGCCTACCTCCAGTGCTTCCCGCACCGCCGGCCCTTCGACGTCACCTATCTCGACCGGAACGCCGACGTCGTCGTGCGCATGTGGACCCAGCAGATGCCCCGGCACTGGAAGGGGTACGCCGAATACCGCGTCCGGGTCTTCAGCAAACTGCTGTTCCGGAGCAACCAGGTCTTCTGGAACGGCACCCGCGCCAACGCGGGCGTCGAGATCAACCCCGTGGCCCGGCGCGAGCCGCTCAACGACACGCTGCGGGCCGCGCTGGGGAACTACGTGACCGGCGCCCACCGCGATCTGCCGATGCTGTTCCAGGGCTGGTTCTGGCTGGCCGTATCGCTCGTCCTCGTCCTGCGCCGCCGGTGGGCCGGCCCCTTCGGCCGCGAACTGCGCCTGCTCGGCGCCAGCTCGCTGCTCTACATCCTGGCCTATCTGCCGACCGCCCCCGAGTCCAACTACCGCTATGTGTACTGGCCGGCGCTGGCCGGGACCGTCGCGCTGACCCTCGTCGCCGTCGGCCACGCGGCCCGGCGCCGCGCCGCGCCACCCGCCCCGGCCGCCACCCGCCCCGGCGTCCCGCAGGCCGGGGGCTCGCCCGAGACCGTGCCGGCCGCCGCGCCCGTCGGCTGACCGGCCGCCGGGACTGGCGGACCGCGCGGCCGCTCGGGCAGGCTGGCCCGTATGTACCCGGAACTGCAGAACGTGGCGATCGACTGTGCGGATGCCTATGAGCTGGCCCGGTTCTGGAGCCGGGTGCTGGGCCACCCGCTCCACGAGGAGGACGGGCCGGGCGTGACGGAGGCGGAGGTGATGCTGCCGCACGGGCCGCTGCTCCACTTCAACCAGGTTCCCGAGCCGAAGACCGTCAAGAACCGGCTGCACCTGTGCCTGCGGCCGACGACGACCCGCGAGGCGGAGGTCGCCCGGCTCCTGGAGCTGGGCGCCACCCTCGTCGACGACCTCAGGGAGCCCGACGGCACCGGCTGGGCGGTCCTCGCCGACCCCGAGGGCAATGAGTTCTGCGTCCTGCGCAGCGCCGCCGAGCGGGCGGCGACGAGCGCGTCCTGACCCGGCGGCCGGACCACGGCGGCGGAGTGGGCCCCGCGTTACCATGAGGCTTTCTGTCCACCTGGTCGAACGGTCGGCCTGGAGCGAGCGTGCCCGGCTGGTACGGAGATCGGAGCGTCGTGTCGAGTCGACCCGCGGGCCACCAGGCGATCATCGAGGCGGCCCGGCAGGAGTTCTCCGAGCAGGGGTACGGATCGACCTCGATCCGCGACATCGCCCAGCGCGCCGGCGTCAGCCTCTCCGCCCTGTACTACTACTACAAGGGCAAGCAGGAACTGCTGGTCGCCATTCTCGACGACGGGCTCGACGCCTACTTCTCCTCCTGCGAGCGGGCGCTCGACGCGGTCGGCGACGATCCGGCCGAGCGGCTGGAGGCGCTGGTCGAGGCCACCGTGCGCTTCCGCATCGACCACCGCGCGAAGAGCAGCATCGTGCTGACCGAGGGCCGCAGCCTGGAGCCCGAGCACCTGGCCCGCTACCGCGAGAACGAGGAGCGCGGCTCCCGTCAGTTCCGCGAGGTGATCGAGGACGGGGTGGCGCGGGGGCTGTTCCTCACCCCCTACCCCGACGACGCCCGGCGCGCGGTGATCGCGATGTGCAACGCGGTCGCCCAGTGGTACCGCGCCGACGGCGAGGTCGGCCCCGACGAGCTGGTCGAGCGCTACGTCGCGCTGGCGCTCGTGGTGGTCGAGTACCGTCCCCGGGCCACCCGCCGGGGCGCCGCCGCACGCGACTGACCCCTGCCGCGCCCTTCGCGTGCTCGCTTCGTGTTGGGCACGAACGGGACAAGCAGAGGGAAGCCCCGGTGCGGTCCCCTCCGGTCGCCGCGCGTTCCCCGTTCGTTCAACTCGCCGCCCCTGGCAGGGTCGTGTGCCGGTCCTAGGGTCCTTTCCGGTCTACCGGGAAGGGACTCATGGACACGCTCCCCGCCGTCCGGGCGCGCGGCATCGTCAAGAGCTTCGGTGACGTCATCGCGCTCGACGGAGTCGATCTGGAAGTGACGCGGGGGCGGATCCACGGGCTGGCCGGCCCCAACGGGGCGGGCAAGACCACCCTGCTCGGCCTGCTCCTCGGTCTCGCCACCGCCGACGCGGGCGGGCTGGAGATCCTGGGCACCCCCGTGGGCCGGGCGCTGTCGGTCCCCGAGGGCGTCGCCGGATTCGTCGACGGCCCCGGGCTCTACCCCTCGCTCACCGCCCGGCAGAACCTGTCCGCGCTCGCCGCGCTGCACGGCGCCGGCCGCGCGGACACGGCGATCGAGGAGACCCTGGAGCAGGTCGGGCTCGGCGACGTCGCCGACGACCGCACGCGCGGCTTCTCCCTCGGCATGCGCCAGCGCCTCGGACTGGCCGCCGCCCTGCTGGCCGAACCCCGGCTGCTGGTCCTGGACGAACCCGCCAACGGCCTGGACCCGGCCGGGAAGCGGCACATCCACGGCGTCCTGACCGGGCTCGCCGCCCGTGGCACCGCCGTCGTGCTCTCCAGCCACCGCATGGACGACCTGGAGGCCCTGTGCTCCGAGGTCACCATCCTGTCCACCGGACGGGTCGTCCACTCCGGGCCCCTGGACGAACTGGCCGCCCAGGACCGCGCACTCGACTACCGGGTCCTCACCTCCGACCCCGGCGCCGCGATGAAGCCGCTGGCCGCGCGGTGGAACACCTGGAAGTCCCGGCAGCGGCTGACCGGTCCCCAGGCCGTGCCGGACTTCGCCAACCCGGCGCAGATGAACCACTTCACCTGGTACGAGACGCACAACTGGAAGCAGCCCTACCCCGGTGAGAAGAAGATCTTCGCACCGCAGGACGTCCCGGGCGCGGCGATCCCGCCGCCCGAGTCCGACGGCTGATCCGACCCCCGGCGGGCCGGGGGTGGGGGTCCGGCACCGGACCCCGACCACCCCGCGTCGGCCGGATCCGGCTACGGTGGGGCGGCATGACCTCCACCGAGACCGAGATCACCGCCGAACTCGTCGTCGGGCTGCTGCGCGAGCAGCATCCCGATCTGGCCGGCCGGCCCGTCCGCCTCGGTGCGCGCGGCTGGGACAACCAGCTCTGGCGGCTGGGCGACGACCTCGCCGTACGACTGCCCTGGGCGACGGAGCGCTCCGACGAACTGCTGCGCAAGGAACACACCTGGCTGCCCGTCCTCGCCCCGAGGCTGCCCCTGCCGGTGCCCGTGCCGCAGCGCATCGGGGAGCCCTCCGCGCGCTTCCCCCGGCCCTGGACCGTCACCACCTGGGTGCCCGGGACACCCGGCGACCGGGCACCGGCCACCCGGGCGGACCACGCGGCCGAGACCCTGGCCGCCTTCCTGAGGGCGCTGCACCGTCCGGCCCCCGACTCCGCGCCGACCGGAGGATTCGGCAGGGGCGGACCGCTCTCCGCGATCTCCGACGCCGTGCTCAGGACGATCGCGACGGCCGCCGGACAGGGGCTGATCGACGACCCGGACGCCGTCCGGGCGGTCTGGGAGGACGCGGTCGCCGCACCCGTGTGGGAGGGGCCCGCGCTCTGGCTCCACGCGGACCTCCACCCGGCCAACGTCCTCACCGAGGACGGCGGTTTCTGCGGGGTGATCGACTTCGGCGACCTCTGCTGCGGCGACCCGGCGGGCGATCTGGGGTCCGCCTGGGTACTGCTGCCGGACGGGGCGATCGACCGCTTCCACGCGGCGTACGGACCGGCCGCCGACCCCGCGACCCGGCGCCGCGCCCGGGGCTGGGCCGTGGTGCAGGCGCTGACCGGCCTCTCCGTCGGCGACGCGGGGGACCACGGCCGGCCCGGCGGCAAGTCCTCCTGGGGCCCGCCCGCGCGCGCCTCGCTGCGCCGCCTCCTGGAGACGGCGCCCCGGGACGGCGGGCGGCTCAGGGCCGGCTGGTGAGATAGCCGCCCATGGTCGTGAAGTACTCCGTCGCCGCCAGCTCCCGGCCGTCCTCGGTGCGCACCCGGGTGATCGCCAGACCGCGGTTGCGGCCGGTGCGGGCGTCCGCCCCCGCGACGATCACGACGCCCTCGCCCTCGCGGTAGAAGATGCGGCCGGGCGTGCCCCCGTAGCGCCCCTGGGAGACGACGGCGGCGAGGATGTCGAGGCGGCGGCCCCGGTGGAAGGCGTAGGCGCTGGGGTAGGGCTCGGACTGGGCGCGCACCAGGCGCTCCAAGTCCTCGGCGGGCCAGTTCCAGTCGATACGGATGTCCTCGTCGGAGCGCTTGTGGAAGAAGCTCGCCTGCGAGCGGTCCTGGCGGGTGAACTCGGTCCGCCCGGACGCGATGAGGGCGAGCGCGCCGGTGGTGACCGGCGCGATGAGGTCGACGGTCTTGTGGAACAGGTCGGTCGCGGTGTCCGTCGGGCCGACCGGGACCGCCTCCTGCCGGACGATGTCGCCGGCGTCGAGTTCGTCGTTCATCAGGTGCGCGGTGACGCCCACTTCGCTCTCGCCGTTGATCAGCGCCCAGATCAGCGGGGAGAATCCGGCGTACTTCGGCAGCAGTGAGTCGTGGATGTTCAGCGTGCCGTGCCGGGGGAGGGTGAAGACGCGCGGCGGGATCCAGGTGCGCCAGTTGTTGGCCACGATGATGTCCGGATCGGCCGCGCGCAGGCGCTCGTACAGTTCGTCGTCGTCCGGCCGGTTGCGGATCAGCACCGGGACGCCGTGCTCCTCGGCGAGGTCGGCGACCGAGTCGCTCCAGATCTTCTCGTACGCGTGCTCGCTCCTGGGATGCGTCACGACCAGCACCACGTCGTGCTCGGAATCCAGCAGGGCGCGCAGGGTGCGGTGCCCCCAGGTCTGATAACCGAACATGACGACCCGCATGGGGTTCCTCCTCAGCATGGGAACGGTGCGAGGCAAGTAAAGCAAGGCTTACCTTATCCTGCAACGAGCCCTCGCGGGCGCGCAGTTGTGTCGACGTTCGCTGCCGCTTGGCCGAAATCGCTGTCCGGATCTGACCTATCGACACCGTCGCGTGATTAACTTAGCCTTACCTAAGTTCAACGGGCCGGTCCTTCGGCGTGCCCGTCCTTCGTACTGTCTCCGCACCTGGCGCGCGGCGGCTTTCCCGCACGATGGGAGTGAAATGTCACAGGTTCGTCCTGGCGACGCACCACCGGTCCACGACCTCATCGGAATCGGCTTCGGGCCGTCCAACGTGGCCATGGCGATCGCGGTCAGCGAGCACAACGCGGCGGGCGCGGGGGAGCCGTTGAACGCGCTGTTCTTCGAACGCCAGCCCAGCTTCGGCTGGCACCGCGGCATGCTCATCGACGACGCGACGATGCAGGTGTCCTTCCTCAAGGACCTGGTGACGCTGCGGAACCCCTCCAGTGCGTTCAGCTTCCTGTGCTACCTCCAGAGCAAGGGACGGCTGATCGACTTCATCAACCACAAGAACCTCTTCCCGCTCCGGGTCGAGTTCCACGACTACTTCGAGTGGGCCGCGGCGCAGGTCGACGACATGGTCGCCTACGACCACGAGGTCGTCGCCGTGACACCGGTCCTCGTCGAGGGCGTCGTGGAGTACCTGGACGTCACGGTCCGCTCCGGCCGGGGCCTCGCCGTCCACCGCGCCCGCGACCTCGTCGTGGGCACCGGGCTGCGCCCCCTCCTGCCGGACGGCGTCGAGCGCGGCGAGCGCATCTGGCACAACTCCGAACTGCTCGCCCGGATCGACGAGTTGGACGGCGCCTCGCCCCGCCGCCTGGTGGTGGTCGGGGCCGGCCAGAGCGCCGCCGAGAACGTCGCCTATCTGCACCGGCGCTTCCCCGGCGCGGAGATCTGCGCGGTCTTCTCGCGCTACGGCTACAGCCCCGCCGACGACAGCAGCTTCGCCAACAAGATATTCGACCCCGGCGCGGTCGACGAGTTCTACGCCGCCCCCGAGGGCGTCAAGCGCCGTCTGATGGACTACCACGGCAACACCAACTACTCGGTGGTGGACATCGATCTGATCGACGACCTCTACCGGCAGATGTACCAGGAGAAGGTGCTCGGAGCCGAACGGCTGCGCTTCCTCAACGTCTCGCGGCTGGAGGAGGCCAAGGAGACGCCCGACCACGTCCGGGCCACCGTCCGCTCCCTCGTCACGGGCGAGGAGACCCTGCTGGAGGCCGATCTCGTCGTCTTCGCGACCGGCTACAGCCCCGCCGACCCGCTCGCCCTGCTCGGCGACGTCGCCGGCCACTGCCTGCGCGACGAGGAGGGCCGGGTCCGCGTCGAACGCGACTACCGGATCTCCACCGACGACACCGTGCGCTGCGGCATCTACCTCCAGGGCGGTACCGAGCACACGCACGGCATCACCTCCGCGCTGCTGTCCAACACCGCCGTGCGCGTGGGCGAGATCCTCGAATCGATGCTCGCCCGGGGCTCCGCGCCCGCCCCGCGCTGACCGCTGCCGCACACCCGTGACCCGAGGGATGACGTACGCCGACATGAGCACCACCGCAGTGGAGCGCCCCGCACCCCGGGGCCCCGCCGACGCCCGCCGCAAACGGGTCGCGGGACTGGGCGCGCTGGTGGTGCTCCTCGTCCTCGCGTCCGCCGTCTCCCTGGCGGTGGGCGCGCGGGCGCTGAGCCCCGCCGAGGTCTGGCACGGACTGTTCGCCGCGCCCGAACCGGACCAGCGGCTCACCGAGATCCGGCTCATCGTCCACACCGTGCGGCTGCCGCGCACCGTCCTGGCCGTGGTCGCGGGCCTCGCGCTCGGCGTCGGCGGCGCCCTGATCCAGGGCTACACGCGCAATCCGATCGCGGACACCGGACTGCTGGGGGTGAACGCCGGCGCCTCGTTCGCGGTGGTGTCGGCGATCGCGGTGTTCGGGCTGACCGACCCGTTCCAGTACGTGTGGTTCGCCTTCGCGGGCGCGGCCGTCTCCGGCGTCGTCGTCTTCGCCCTGGCCAGTATCGGCCGCGGGGCCGGCAACCCGCTGACGCTCGCGCTGGCGGGCCAGGGCATCACGGTGTTCCTGGCGGCTACGACGACCGCCGTCGCGCTGTCGGACCAGAAGTCGCTGAACGCGCTGCGGTTCTGGAACGCCGGCTCGGTGGCGGGCGTCGGGTTCGACGTCATCGGCCCGGTGGCGGTGTTCGTCGCCCTCGGCCTGGTGGCCGCCCTGTGCGTGCTGCCCTCCCTCAATCTGCTGAACCTCGGGGACGACGTGGCGCGGGGGCTGGGCGTGGACATCGCCCGCAGCCGCACGGTCGGGATCGTCGCCGTCACGCTGCTGGCGGGCGCGGCGACGGCGGCGTGCGGACCGATCGCCTTCCTCGGGCTGATGGTGGCTCATGTGGCCCGCCATCTCACCGGTCCCGACTACCGCTGGCTCGTCCCGTACGCGGGTCTGCTCGGCGCGGTCGTCCTGCTGGTCTGCGACATCGCGGGCCGGGTGGTGGTACGGCCGGGCGAGCTTGACTCCGGTGTCGTCGTGGCGCTGCTGGGCGCCCCGTTCTTCGCGGGCCTGGTGTGGCGCGGAAAGTTCAGGAGCGCATGAACGTGACAGAGGTGCGGCGCCCGGTCCTGGCGCGGGGTGTGCGCTGGGGCGGGATGTCGGTGGTGCTGCGGCCCCGGGTCGCCCTGGTCACCCTGGCCCTGGCGGCGGTCGCCTTCCTGGTGTTCTGCCTGTCCATCGCCGTCGGGGACTTCCCGATCGCGCTGCCCCGGGTGATCGCCACCCTCTTCGGCGGGGGCGAACGCGTCGACGCCTTCGTCATCATGGACCTGCGGATGCCGCGCGCCCTGGCCGGGGCGGTCGTGGGGGTCGCGCTCGGGGTGTCCGGGGCGATCACCCAGTCCGTCGCCCGCAACCCGCTGGCCAGCCCGGACGTCCTCGGGATCACCGGCGGCGCGGGCATGGTCGCGGTGTTCCTGGTGACGGTGTCGGGCGGGGCGTCGGCGGCCGTGGCCGGCACGCTGGGACTGTCGCTGGCGGCGCTCGCCGGCGGGCTCGGGGCCGGACTGCTGGTGTACCTCCTGGCCTGGCGGCGCGGGGTGGACGGCTTCCGGCTGATCCTCATCGGGATCTCGGTGAGCGCGATGACCGAGGCCGTCACGACCTGGCTGCTGGTCGGCGCCGACATCCGGGATGTGGCCCGCGCCCAGGCCTGGCTGGTCGGTTCGCTGGACAACCGCTCCTGGGACGACGTGCGGACGGCGCTGTGGTGCTCGCTCGCCCTGCTGGTGGTCGTGGCCTGCGCGGTCTTCCCGTTCAAGCCGATGCACCTGGGCGACGACGTCGCGGCCGGCCTCGGGGTGCGCCACACCCGGGTCCGCGCCGTCCTGCTGCTGTGCGCCGTGCTGCTCGCCGCCGTCGCGGTGAGCGCGGCGGGCCCGGTGCCCTTCGTCGCCCTCGTGGCACCGCAGGTGGCGATGCGTCTGGCGCGCTGTCCCACACCGCCGTTGGTGGCCTCCGGGCTCTTCGGCGCGGTGCTGCTCACCGGCGCCGATCTGATCGCCCGAGCCGTGCTGCCCGCCTCCCTGCCCGTGGGCGTCGTGACCGCCGTGATCGGCGGCCCGTTCCTGGTGTACCTGCTGGTACGGGCGAACCTGCGGCAGGGCGCCGCATGACCGACGAGCCGGACCACCCCGACGAAGGAGCACCCGTGGCCGTCCACCCCGTCACGACCGTCCCCGAGGCCGCGCAGGCGGACCCGGGCCCCCCGCGGCTGACCGCCCGGGGCGTCACCGTCGGATACGGCGGCCGGACCGTCATCGACGGCCTGGACGTGGAGATTCCGCCCGGGGTCGTCACGACCGTCATCGGCCCCAACGGCTGCGGGAAGTCCACCCTGTTGCGGACCCTGAGCCGGCTGCTGAAACCGGCCGCCGGCACCGTGGTGCTGGACGGGGACGACATCTCCCGGCTCAGGACCCGGGACGTGGCCAGGAAGCTCGGCCTGCTGCCGCAGGCACCCGTCGCGCCCGAGGGGCTGACGGTCGCCGACCTGGTGGCGCGCGGCCGTCACCCGCACCAGAGCTGGCTGCGGCAGTGGTCCTCCGACGACGCCGACGTGGTGGCCGACGCGCTGGCGCTGACCGGGGTCTCCGAACTCGCCGACCGCCCGGTGGACTCGCTGTCCGGGGGGCAGCGCCAGCGGGTCTGGATATCGATGACCCTGGCCCAGGGCACCGATCTGCTCCTGCTCGACGAGCCGACCACGTATCTCGACCTGGCGCACGCCATCGACGTGCTCGATCTCGTGGACGATCTGCACGAGTCCGGCCGCACGGTGGTCATGGTCCTCCACGACCTCAACCTCGCGACGCGCTACAGCGACAACCTCGTGGTGATGCGCGGGGGAGAGATCCTGGCCCAGGGCCATCCGCGCGAGGTGATCACGGCCGAGCTGCTGGACGAGGCGTTCGGCCTGCGCGCCAGGGTGATCGACGATCCGGTGGGCGACCGCCCCCTGATCGTGCCCATCGGCCGCACCCACGTCCCGCTCAACTGAGGCGCGGACCAAGGAAGTAGAAGAATTTAGGCTAGGCTACCCTCATCTCATAGAGGTAAGGTTTGGCTGCCCTTACTCAAGGGCTCAGTGGACAGTGCGACAGCAAGGGAATCCGGATGCTCCTCCATAGAACGACGCCCATGAAGCCCTGGCGGCGACTGGCGGCCACCCTGTCGGCGGCGGCCCTCGGCGTCGGCCTCCTGGCGGGGTGCGGATCCGACACGAAGGACGACGCGGACAAGACGGCCGACAAGGCCCCGGCCGCCGCGGGCGCCTTCCCGGTGACCGTGGAGCACGCCTTCGGGTCCACCGAGATCACCAAGGCCCCGGAGCGCGTCGTCTCCGTCGGCTACACCGACGACCAGGCGATCCTCGCCCTCGGCATCAAGCCGGTCGGCATGGTCGACCAGTACCCCAACCCCGAGGGCACGACGCCCGACATCAACACCCAGTGGCCCTGGGTGAAGGACAAGTGGGGCGACGCCCGTCCCGAGGTCATCATGAAGAACGGTGACGCGGGCCCCAACTACGAGAAGATCGCGTCCTTGCGGCCGGATCTGATCATCGCGGTCTACTCGGAGATCGACCGGGCCGCCTACGACAAGCTCTCCAAGATCGCTCCGACGGTGGGCCGCACCAAGGCGGAGAAGGAGCCCTTCAGCGCCCCGTGGCAGGACAACGCGGTGCACATCGCCAAGGCCCTCGGCAAGGAGAAGGAGGGCAAGGACCTGGTCGCCGGCATCCAGACGAAGCTGGACGCCGCCGCGAAGGCCCACCCCGAGTTCGCGAAGCAGACCGCCGTCCCGCTCTCCTGGTACGACAACTCGGTCGCGCCGTTCACCACCACCGACGTCCGGGGACGCCTGGTGACCGGCATCGGCTACCAGGGCGCCACGGAGATCGACAAGATCGCCGGCGGGAAGTTCTACACCAAGCTCTCGCCCGAACGCATGGACCTGGTCGACGTCGACCGCATCTTCGTGATCAACGACAAGGCCGACACGGAAGCCCTCAAGAAGTCCCCGCTCTTCGCCAACCTCAAGGCGGTCAAGGAGGGCCGGGTCTCCTACCTCCTGGACAGCGAGGGCCCGGCCGTCGGCGCCGCCATGTCCCAGGGGACGCTGCTGTCGCTGCCGTACGCGATCGACGAACTCGTGAAGTCGGCCGCCCCGTGACCCCCTTCGCCCGGCACACCCCGGACGTTCTCGGGTGAGCGCCGCCACGTCCCGCGCCGTCCCGGCCGCCCTGTCCACGGCGACCGGCCGGGAGGCCGCCCGATGGCTCGCGGAGCACTGCCGCGCGATGCCGTGGCTGACGGCGGCCACCGTGGGCACCACGGTGGCCGGGGCGGCGCTCCAGGTGCTCCCGGTGCTGCTGCTCGGCCAGGTGGTCGACGGCGTGACCGGGGGCGAGCCCCGGTCCCTGCTGGTCAGGATCGGTGTCCTGATGGTGGCCGCCGCGCTGTTCGGCGCGGTGGCCACCGCGGCGTCGACGTACCTCATCGGACGGCTCGGCGCGGACCTGCTCGCCCGGCTGCGGGAGCGCGCCGTGCGCGCGGTCCTGGCGATGCCCAGCGCCCGCATCGAGCAGGTGGGGCGGGGGGACGTGCTGTCCCGGGTCGGTGACGACGTCGCCGTGCTGTCGCGGGGCATCCGCTCCGCCGTCCCCACCGTGTTCACCGCCGGGGTGCTGGTGGCCATCGCGACCCTGGGCATGTTCGGTCTCGACTGGCGGCTCGGACTGGCCGGGGCCGGAGCGCTGCCCGCGTACGCGTTGGCCCTGCGCTGGTACCTGCCCCGCTCCGCCCCCCTCTACCGCCGGCAGCGGGCCGCCCAGGCCGACCGGGCCCAGGCCCTGATCAGCGGACTCGACGGGATCGACACGGTCCGCGCCTACCGGCTGGAGGGCGCGTTCCGGGAGAAGGTCACGGAGGAGTCCTGGCGGGTGCGGAACCTCGGCATCGACGTCTTCCGCTTCTTCGGGCGCTTCGTCGGCCGGGAGAACCGCGCCGAGTTCATCGGTCTGGTGCTGATCCTCCTGGTCGGGTACGCGCTCCTGGAGGGCGGATCGGCCACGCTCGGGGAGGTGGCGGCCGCCCCGCTGATGTTCCACCGGCTGTTCACCCCGCTCGGCGCCATCATGTTCACCTTCGACGAGGCGCAGAAGTCCGGCGCCTCCCTGACCCGGCTGGTCGGCGTCGTGGGGGAGGACGCCCAGGAGCGCCTGGTGGGGGACGGCGGGGTCGACGCCCCCGAGGCCGCGTCCCACCCCGTCTCGGTGGAGAAGCTGACCTTCGGCTACCCCGGCTCCGAGGAGCCGGTGCTGCGGGACGTCAGTCTGACGATCCCGGCCGGGAGTTCGCTCGCCCTGGTCGGGGCGACCGGGGCCGGGAAATCCACCCTGGCCGCGCTGATCGCGGGCATCGGGACGCCCTGGAGCGGTGCGGTGCGCATCGGGCCGCACGATCTGGCGGATCTGGACGAGGCGGGCGCACGGGCGCTGGTGAGCATCCTGACGCAGGAGACGCACGTCTTCTCCGGGCCGCTCGCCGACGATCTGCGCCTGGCCGCCCCGGAGGCGACCGACGACGAACTGGCCGACGCGCTGCGGACCGTGGGCGCGGCCTCCTGGGTGGAAGGGCTGCCCGAGGGGACGCGGACCGCCGTCGGTGAGGGCGGTGAGCGGCTGGACGGCACCACGGTCGCCCGGATCGCGCTGGCCCGGCTGGTGCTGGGGCGGGCCCCGGTCGTCGTGCTCGACGAGTCGACCGCGGAGGCCGGCAGCGAGGGCGCTGCCGAACTGGAACGCGCGGTGCTGGCCGCCTGCGCGGGCCGCACCACCCTGTTCGTGGCGCACCGGCTGACCCAGGCGATGGCCGCGGACCGGATCGCCGTCCTGGACGCCGGACGCGTGGTGGAACAGGGCACGCACGACGAACTGGTGGCCCTGGGCGGCCGGTACGCGCGCCTGTGGCGGGCCTGGCGAGAAGGTAGTTAGGTAAGCCTTAGTTAGGCTAGGCTAAGTCGCATATCTCGGATGGGGAAGCGGAGTCTTACCATGATGGAACCGGTCGCTCGTCTCGTACGGCTCTCCGACCCCGGACTGGCGGATCTGCGCCGCCGGACCGGGGAGCACACGGACCGGGCCCTGACCGAGGCATGCGCCATCGCCCTCTCCCACTGGGCGACCGGCCGGAGCCCCGAGGGCATCGACCTCACCCCCGCCACCCTCTTCGCCGACGTCATCGGCTGGGCCGGCAACGGCGGTCGGGCCCCCGCCGGCTGGGAGGCCGACCCGGAGGCCCGCACCGTCGCCGTCCCCGAAGGTGTCGACCTGTCCGAGGCGCAGCGCGCCCTCGACGACCTCGCGGACTTTCCCGACCGCCCGCTCGGCACCGTCGGCCCCTCCGGGCGCGCCGAACGCCTCGCCGCGCTCGCCGCATGGAACGACACCGACGCCGACCGCGAACGGCCCACTCTGGTCGAGATGTTCCGCGACCGGGCGCGGGAGCGCCCCGACGCCGTCGCGATCACCGACGAGCACCGTAGCCTGACCTACCGTCAGACGGCCGAGATGTCCGCCCAGTTGGCCCACCATCTGCGGGAGCGCGGACTGGCCGCCGAACAGGTGGTGGGCATCTCCCTGGACCGCTCCGCCGACATGGTCGTCGCCCTGCTCGGCGTACTCCAGGCCGGCTGCGCCTTCGTCCCCCTCGATCCGCGCTGGCCGGCCGCCCGCCGGGCCGTCGTCGTCGAGGACGCCCGCGTCGTGCTCCAGCTCAACAGCTCGGGCAGCCATGCCCCGGACGAACCGCCGGCCGTCGCCGTCGACCTCGGGGACTGGGGCTTCACCGCCCACCCCACCGAGGCGCCCCCGGTCACGATCCCCGGCCCCGCCCTCGCGTACGTCATCTTCACCTCCGGCTCCACCGGCCGCCCCAAGGGGGCGATGATCCGTCACGAGGCCATCAGCGAACGCCTGTTGTGGCAGGTGAACGAGATCCTGGGCTTCGGGCACGACGACGCCTCGCTGTTCAAGGCGCCGCTCTCGTTCGACATCTCCATCAACGAGATCTTCCTCCCGCTGGTGTGCGGCGGCCGGCTGGTCGTCCTGCGCCCCGACGGCGAACGCGACCCGCACCACCTTCTCGGCGTCATCGCCGACCAGCGCGTCACCTTCACCTATCTGGTCTCCTCCATGCTGGACGTCCTGCTGGAGATCGCCGGGGACTCGGGCCGGCTGGACAGCCTGCGGCACGTGTGGTGCGGGGGCGAGGTGCTGACCCCCGAGCTGTACGAGCGCTTCCGCACCCGACTCGACATCCCGATGTACCACGGCTACGGTCCCGCCGAGACGACGATCGGGGTCTCCCACGTCATCTACCGGGGCGCCGCCGAACGCCTGTCGACCTCGATCGGCCGGGCCAACCCCAACACCCGGCTCTACGTCCTCGACGACGAACTGCGCCCCGTCCCCACCGGAGTCGGCGGCGAACTCTACGTCGGCGGCTTCCTCCTGGGCCGCGGCTACGTCAACGCGCCCGCACTGACCGCCTCCCGCTTCGTCGCCAACCCCTTCGCCACCGACGGATCACGCCTCTACCGGACCGGCGACCTCGCCCGCTACGCCCCCGACGGCACGCTCGACTTCCTCGGCCGCGCCGACAACCAGGTCAAGATCCGCGGCATGCGCCTGGAACTGGAGGACGTCGAGGCGGGCCTCGCCGAACACCCCGGCGTACGGCACAGCTGCGTCGTCGCCCGGAAGAACACCGCGGGCGGCAGCTATCTCGTCGGCTACGTGATCCCCGCCGCCGGGCACGAGGAGCTGACGTCCGACGACGTGAGGGCCTGGGCCGAGGCCCACATGGTCGCGTACATGGTCCCCGCCCATCTGGTCGTCCTCGGCGAGTTCCCGCTCACCGCCAACGGCAAGACGGACCGCGCCGCCCTTCCCGACCCCGTCGTCACCACCGGCCCTCTCCTCGCCCCCGCCACCGAGAACGAACGCCTGGTCTGCGCCGCCGTCGCCGCCGTGCTCCGCCTCGACGCGGTCGGCACGGACCAGGACTTCTTCCGGCTCGGCGGCGACAGCATCCTGGCGATCTCGCTGCTGAGCGCCCTGCGCGCGGCGGGCCTCCATGTGACGGCGCGGCAGATCTTCACCCACAGCGTCGTCGGCGCGCTCGCCGCCGTGGCGAGCCGCGAGGAACCTGCCGCCGCCCCCGACGACGACGTGCCGACCGGCACCGTCAGCGGATCGCCCGTCGTGCGCTGGCTCGGCACCACCACCGACGCCGTCGACGGCTTCGTGCAGTCGGTGGTCCTGAACACCCCGGCCGGGCTGACCGACGACGCCCTCGACACGCTCCTCACCGCACTGGTGCGCCGCCACGCCATGCTCCGCGCCCGGCTGGTGCGCGGCGACCACTGGGGCTTCGAGATACCCGGGGCGGAGGAGGCCGTGGCCGGCTGGGAGAGCAGCGACCTCCTCCCCCTCGACGCCTGCGTCGACCTCGCCACCCGCGCCCTCGACCCCGACCGGGGCGTGATGCTGCGTGCCGTCCGGCGGCCGGCGGACCGGCAGGTCGTGATCGTCGTCCACCACACCGTCGTCGACGGCGTGTCCTGGCGGATCCTCATGGACGACCTGGCCGCCGGATGGCGCCGCCGCACCGCGGGCGAATCCGTGGACGACACCCCGGCCGGCACCTCCTTCAGGCGCTGGACCGAACTGCTGGAACAGACCGCCTTCGACGCCGACCGCGCCCACTGGGCCCGCCCGCTGCCCGGCACCGACCAGCCGCTCGGCCGGCGCGCGCTCACCGCCTCCGACACCGTCGCCCGCGAACGCGCCCGCACGCTCACCCTCGACCCCGCCACCACCGCCGCGCTGCTCGGCGACGTCCCCGCCCGCTTCCACGCCGGCGTCAACGACGTCCTGCTCACCGCCCTGGCAGTGGCCCTGGCCGGGTGGCGCCGCGACCTCGGCCAGGACCAGACCTTCGCCCACATCGAACTGGAGGGCCACGGCCGCGAAGGGCGCTTCGTCACCGCACCCGAGCCCGATCTCTCGCGCACCGTGGGCTGGTTCACCACCCTGTTCCCGGTGACCGTCGACCCCGGCACCGCCGCC
Source organism: Streptomyces sp. NPDC001515 (assembly GCF_053597115.1). Classification (NCBI taxonomy): domain Bacteria; kingdom Bacillati; phylum Actinomycetota; class Actinomycetes; order Kitasatosporales; family Streptomycetaceae; genus Streptomyces; species Streptomyces sp. NPDC001515. Next base: position 44,749 of record NZ_JBSFHN010000026.1, on the reverse strand, counting down.
GACCCCACCACCCCCGACCACCTCACCGCCGCCCTCAAGGCCGTCAAGGACGCACTGGCCCGGGTCCCCTCCAACGGACTCTCCTACGGCGTGCTGCGCCATCTCCACGACACCCCGTTCGACGCCCCCGCCCCACAGGTCCTCTTCAACTACCTCGGCCGCTTCGACTCCGGCGGCGCCGGGGACTGGCAGCTCGCCACGGCCACCGGACAACTCGGCGAGAAGCGCGACCCCGGCATGCGCCTGCCGCGCGCCCTGGAGTTCAACCTCATCGCCGAACCGGCCGGCGACGACAGCGGCGGATACGCCCTCGTCACCACGATCACCTGGCCCGACGGCGTCTTCACCGACGACGACATCACCACGATCGCCGGCCATCTGCGTACGGCCCTGATCGGACTCGCCGCCCTCGAAACCGGCGGCCACTCACCCGGCGACTTCCCCGCGCTCCCGCTCACCCAGGACGACGTCGACGCCCTCGACGGCCCCGCCCTCCTCGACATCCTGCCGCTGACCCCGCTCCAGGAAGGGCTGTACTTCCACTCCGTCTACGACGACGACGCGGCCGGCAGCTACGTCGAACAGCAACTGCTCACCCTGGAGGGCGAGGTGGACACCGGCCGGCTCGCCGCGGCCGCCACCCGGCTCCTCGCGCTGTACCCCAACCTCGCCGCACGGTTCGTCGCCCTCGCGGACGGCCGGGTCGTCTCCGTCCTGGAGAGCGGCGTCGAGGCACCCTTCACCGTGCTCGACCGCCCCGGCATCACCGACGAGGAGATCGCCGCCCTCGCCGAGGCGGACCGCCGCGCCGGATTCGACCTGGCCGCCGGACCGCTGATGCGCTGCACCCTGGTGCGCGGCGGCCCCGGCCGCACCGTGCTCGTCCAGACCGTGCACCACATCGTGGCCGACGGCTGGTCCGTCCCGCCGATGCTGCGCACCCTGCTGGCCGAGTACCACCGGCCGGGCGGTGAGTACCGCACCGGCGGCTTCGCGGACTACGTGCACGCGCTCGCCGCCCACGACGACGAGGCGGCCGACCGCGTCTGGGACGAGGAACTGGCCGGCCTGCCCGGTCCCTCGCTCGTCGCCGAGGGACACACCCCCTCCGACCGCTTCGCCGACTGCGTCCGCGTCCCGGAGACCGACATCGACGCGGCCGTCCGCGCGGCCGGGGTGCCCCTGAGCGTCGCCGTGCACAGCGCCTGGGCCGTGACGCTCGGCTCCCTGCTGCACGCCGACGACGTCGTCCTCGGCTCCACCGTCTCCGGCCGCGACGCCGACGTCCCCGGCATCGCGGACATGGTCGGCCTGTTCATCAACACCATCCCCGTCCGGGCCCGCTGGAGCGCCACCACCACCGCCGGACAGCTCCTCGCCCGGGTGCGGGCGCACCAGAGCGCCGTCCTGCCCCACCAGCACGTCTCGCCCGCCGCCCTCGGCCGCCGCACCGGCGCGCGCTTCGACACCCTGGTGGTGTTCGACGTCGCCACCGACGTCGAGGCCCTGCGCCGCCCCGGCGACACGCTCGCGATCACCCGGATCGTCAACGAGGGCGCCCCGCACTACCCGTTGACCCTCGTCGTGGAGCGCACCGCCGACGGCCGCCCGCGCTTCAACCTCATCCACGACGGCGCGCTGCTGCGCACCGAGGGCGCCACGGCGCTCCTCGACCGCTTCCTGCGCACCCTCACAGCCCTGCTCACCCGGCCGGACACCCCGGTCGCGCGGATCGCGGCCGAGGACGTCCGCCGCCCCGAGCCGTTCACCCCGACCACCCTGGACGCGCTGTTCGACACCGCCGCGCGCCGCGACCCGGCGGCCGTCGCCGTCACCCAGTGCGCCCTGGACGGAACGACCCGCTCCCTCACCTACGGCGAACTCGCCACGGCCAAGGACGCGTTGGCCGACGCCCTGCGCGCGGCGGGCGTGGCCCCCGGCACCCGGGTCGCCGTCGCCGTGCCGCGCTCCCTCGACCAGGTCGTCGCGCTCCTCGCCGTCGTCTCGGCCGGCGGCGCGTACGTCCCGCTCGACCTCGCCTACCCCGACGAGCGGCTGGCGTACGTCCTGGAGGACGCCGCCCCCGAGGCCGTCCTGGTCGACCGCGCCCAGCGCGAGCGCTTCGCCCGCCTCCTGGAACGGACCGGCTCCCCGGCCCGGGTCCTCGTGCTGGGCGAGGAGCGACGGCACACCGGAGCACCCGTCCCGGCCGCCGCACGGCCCGGCCCCGGCGACCCGGCGTACGTCATCTACACCTCGGGCTCCACCGGTCGCCCCAAGGGCGTCGCCGTCCCGCACTCCGCCGTGGTGGCGCTGCTCGCGCACACCCGGCCCGACATGGGCTTCGGCCCGCACGACGTCTGGGTCCAGTTCCACTCGTACTCCTTCGACTTCGCGGTCTGGGAGCTGTGGGGCGCACTCGTCCACGGCGGCGAACTGCTGGTGCCGGACTACGCCCTGACGCGCTCCCCGGTGGACTTCCACCGGCTGGTCCGCGAGCGCGGGGTGACCGTGCTCAACCAGACCCCCTCGGCCTTCTACCGGTTCATCGAGGCCGACCGGCACTCCGCCGAGCCGGTCACCTCGCTGCGCCGGATCGTCTTCGGCGGCGAGGCCCTGGACCCGGCGCGGCTGCGCGGCTGGACCGAGCGGTACGGCACGGCCCGGCCCGAACTCGTCAACATGTACGGCATCACCGAGACCACCGTCCACGTCACCCACCGGGTCCTTCGTGACGACGACCTCGGCGCCGGCGTCAGCCCCATCGGCGGACCGGTCCCGGGTCTGACGACGCACCTCCTGGACGAGCGGCTGCGCCCCGTCCCGCCGGGCCGGGTGGGCGCGATCTATGTCGCGGGCGACCAGGTGGCGCTGGGCTATCTCGGCCGGACCGGGCTGACCGCGGGCCGCTTCGTCGCGGACCCGTTCGCCGCCGACGGCTCCCGGATGTACCACACGGGCGATCTGGCGCGCCGCACCCTGGACGGGGAGCTGGAGTTCGCCGGACGCGCCGACGACCAGGTCCAGCTCAAGGGCTTCCGGATCGAGCTCGGCGAGGTCGAGTCCGTGATCAGGTCGCTGGAGGGCGTCACCGACGCCGCCGTCACCGTGGCGGACGCCGGTGACCATCTCGTCGCCCATGTCGTCGGCCGGGTGCCGGACGACCTCACCGCCCTGCTGGCCGCCGCGCTGCCCGCGCACATGGTGCCGGGCCGCACGCGCCGGATCGAGGCGCTGCCCCTGACCGTCAACGGCAAGCTGGACCGCAGGGCGCTCGCCGAGGCCGCCGCCCGCGACGCGGACCCGGCCGCCCCGGACGCCGGCCCGCCCGCCGCGCCGGACGGCGCGGCGCTCGACGCCCTGACCGAGGTCTTCGCCGCCGGGCTGCCGGACGCCGACGTGGACGCCGACACCGACTTCTTCGCGGCCGGCGGCGACAGCATCCTCGCCATCACCGTGATCAACCGGGCCCGCGCCCTCGGCCTCGCCATCGCGCCCCGGGACGTCTTCCTCCACAAGACCCCGCGCGCGCTCGCCGCCGCGCTCGCTGCGCGGACACCGGGGTCCGCCCCCGCCGCCCCGGCCCACCGCGCGGACGGACCGCTCGTCCCGACCCCGGTCATGCTGCGCCGGCGCGAACTCGGCGGCTCCCTCGCCCGGTTCGCCCAGGCCCGCGCCCTGACCGTCCCCGGGGGAGTCTCCCTCGCGGACATCGAGCGCGCCGTGAACACCGTCGTGGCCGCCCACCCCATGCTCCGCCTCGCCCTGGACGTACGCCACGGCGTCTGGTCCCTGCGCACCGAGGCCCCCCGCCCGGTCCTTCTCGCGCGGCCCGGTGCCGGGGACGCCACCGCCACGCACGCCGACGACGCGACCGCCGCCGCGAACGAGGCCGCCGGGCGGCTCGATCCGGAGCGGGGCGAGACCGTCGCGTTCACCTGGCTCGCCGCGAGCCGGACCCTGGTCGTCACCGCGCACCACCTCGCCGTGGACGCGGTCTCCTGGCTGATCCTGCTGGACGACCTGGACACGGCCCTGCGCGGGGCGCCGCTCGCCCCGCCCACCACGTCCTACGCCGAGTACGCCGAGGCGCTGAGCACCCGGGCCTCGGCGGCGGGCGGAGACCCCGCCCCCTGGATGGCCGCGCTCGCCGCGCCCCCGCTGCTGCCCGCCGTGACCGGGCTGCGCGAGAGCGTCGTGGTCCTCGACCCGGAGACCAGCGACCGGGTGACCCGCACCGCGCCGGCCGCCCTGGGCCTCGGCCTGACCGAACTGCTCTGCGGCGCCCTGCGCACCGCCCTGACCCGGATCCAGGCCACGCCCACCGATCTCGCGATCGACCTGGAGCGGCACGGCCGGGTCCCCGTCGCGGACCACCACGACTACAGCCGTACCGTCGGCTGGTTCACCGCGATCGCCCCGGTCCGCCTCACCGCGCACACCGACCCGATCGAGGCCGCCCGCGAGCTGACCGCCCGTCAGCCGGACGAGGAGGGCCACCTCGCGTACGGCCAACTGCGCTATCTCAACCCGCAGACGGCCCCGCTGCTCACCGCCCGCCCGCAGGTGCTCTTCAACTACCTCGGCCGGGGCGGCGAGTCCCGGGCGCCGGCGATCACCGGCGCCGACGAGGGCGCGCCGTACGCCGTCGAGGTCAACGCCTGGACCGACGACACCACCGGATCGCTGCACGCCTCCTTCCTCCTGGCCGACACCCTCCCCGGCGACCCGGCCGCCCACTGGCGGAGCGCGCTGGAGGAGATCGCGGACGCCGCCGCGACGGCCGAGCGCACCGCGCCGGTCGGCCCCCTCCAGCGCGGCCTGTACTTCCAGGCCCAGCTGGCGGACGCGGACACCGCCGGCCACTACGTGGCCCAGAGCCGCTTCGCCTTCGACCGGCGCCTGGACCCCGACGCGCTCGCCGAGGCCATGGCGGCCGTGATCGCCCGGCACCCCGGCGTCGGCGCCGGATTCGCCACCGACGACGAAGGCACCCCCGTGCAGCTCCTCGGGGCGGGGCGGCGCGTCCCGGTCCGCGTCGTCGAGGTGGACGGCCCGGCCGAGGCGGACGCCCTGTGCGCCGAGGACCGCACCACCGGCTTCGACCCCGCGCGCCCGCCGCTGGTGCGGCTCACCGTGCTGCGGCTCCCCGGCGGGTGCGACACCCTGCTGCTGAGCTACCACCTGCTCCTGTGGGACGGCTGGTCGCGGGAGATCCTGCTGCGCGACCTCTTCGAGGCATACCGCCGCGTCCTGGCGGGCGAACCGCTGGACACGGCCCCGGCCCGGCCCGGCTTCGAGGACCACGTCCGGGCCCTTGCCCGCCGCGACCCGTCCGCCGCCGAAGGCTTCTGGGCCGCGCACCTCGCCCCGCTCAGCGGGCCCACCCTGCTCGCCGGTGCCCGGCCCGTCCTCACCGGCACGCTGCCCGTTCCGCTCGTGCGCACGCTGTCCGCCGCGCTCTCGGACCGGCTGCGCACGGCCGCGCGGGCCCACGGCGTCACCTTGAACACGGTGCTGACCGGTGCGTTCGGACTGCTGCTCGGCGCGCACACCGGACGCTCCGACGCGGTGTTCGGCGTGACCGTCTCGGGCCGCGACGGCGAGGGGCTCTCCGACATCGTCGGCGTCCTGCTCAACACCGTGCCGATGTGGACCCGCGCCCGGCCCGACGCCACCGTCCGGGAGTATCTGACCGGCATCCAGGAGAGCCGGGCCGCGGCGATGGACCACGAGCACCTGGGGCTCGGCGAGATCCAGCGGGCCGCCGGGCACGACACCCTGTTCGACAACCTGTTCGTGCTCCAGAACTTCCTGGACCTCGACGCGCTCGCCGCGATGAACGCCCGCCACGGCATCACCTCCGTACACGCCGACGACTCGACGCACTACCCGTTCACCTGGGTCGTCACCCCCGGCGAACGGCTCACCGTCAAGCTGGAGCACCGCGAGGACGACCCGGAGCGGGCCCGGCACCTGCTCGACGGCTATCTGCGGGTCCTGGAGGACCTGGCGGACGCCACCGGACCGCTCGGCGCCCTCCCCGGACTCGGCACCCTCGCGGCTCCCGCCGAGGCCACGGACATCGGCACGGACACCGTCGTCGACCGCTTCGACGCGGCGGCCGACCGGCACCCCGAGCGGACCGCCCTGGTGGCCCACGGCGCGACCCTCACCTTCGGCGGACTGCGCGACCGCAGCCGGGCCCTCGCGGGGGTGCTCGCCGCACGCGGCATCGGGCCCGAGCGGACCGTCGCCCTGGCCGTCCCGCGCTCCCTCGACTCCCTCGTGGCGCTCTTCGCCGTCCTGCGGACCGGAGCCGCCTACGTCCCCCTCGAACTCGACCACCCGGACGAGCGGATCGCCGCGATCCTCGACGAGGCCCGCCCCGACACGATCCTCACGGTGAGCGCGGTCGCCCCCCGACTGACCGGCGACCTCATCGAACTGGACCGCCCGCTGCCGCCCGCCGAACCGCTGCGCACCTTCGACCCGGACGACCCGGACCGGCTGCGCCACCCCGCGTACACGATCTTCACCTCGGGCTCGACGGGCCGGCCCAAGGGGGTGGTGACCGAGTACGCCGGACTCACCAACATGCTGATCAACCATCAGAGGCGGATCTTCCGACCGGTCCTCGCCGAGCACGGCCACCGCACCTTCCGCATCGCGCACACCGTGTCGTTCGCCTTCGACATGTCCTGGGAGGAACTGCTCTGGCTGGCCGACGGCCACGAGGTGCACATCTGCGACGAGGAACTGCGCCGCGACGCGCCCCGGCTGGTCGCCTACTGCCGGGAGCACGGCATCGACGTCGTCAACGTCACCCCGACCTACGCCGGACAGCTGGTCGCGGAAGGACTGCTCGACGACCCGGAGCGGCGGCCCGCCCTGGTGCTGCTGGGCGGCGAGGCCGTCACCCCGTCCCTCTGGCAGCGGCTCGCCACCACACCGGGCACGGTCGGCTACAACCTCTACGGGCCGACCGAATACACCATCAACACTCTCGGCGTCGGCACCTTCGAATGCCCCGACCCGGTGGTCGGCGTCCCGATCGACAACACCGAGGTGTACGTGCTCGATCCGTGGCTGCGCCCGCTGCCGGACGGGGCGCCGGGCGAGCTGTACGTCTCCGGCGTGGGCATCGCCCGCGGCTACCTGGGACAGCCCGCGCTCACGGCCGAACGCTTCGTCGCCTGCCCGTTCGCCGCGCCCGGCACCCGCATGTACCGCACCGGCGACCTGGTCGTGCGGCGCCCCGACGGCAACCTGAGCTATCTGGGCCGCACCGACCAGCAGGTCAAGATCCGGGGCCACCGGGTGGAACCCGGCGAGGTGGAGGCCGCGTTCGCCGCCCACCGGGCGGTGCGGTTCGCCGCCGCCGTCGCCCAGCCCGACCCCACGACCGAGGGGACGTATCTGCTCGCCGCCTATCTGGTGCTCGACGGGGCGGAACTGGCCGACGTCGCCGCCGAGGTGGGCGCCTCGCTCCCCGACTTCCTGCGCCCCACCCACTACGCGGAGGTCGACCGGATCCCGCTGACCGTCAACGGCAAGGCCGACACCAAGGCCCTCCCGCCCGCCCGGCCCCTGGGCGTCCTGACCGGCACCGCCGACCGGGCGCCGCGCCCCGGAACCGAGACCGAGGTCTGCGCCTTCTTCGCCGAGGCGCTGGACCTGGACGACGACGAGGTCGGCGCGGTCAGCGACTTCGTCGCCCTCGGCGGACACTCCATGGTCGCGGTCCGGCTGGTCGGGCTGCTGCGCCGTGAGTACGGTCCGGTGATCACGATCCGCGAACTGCTCACCCTGCGCACCCCCGAAGCGATTGCCGGTCACCTCGATGCACACTCCTGACAAGCGGCGGACCGCCCAGGGCGCCGCCATCCTGCGCACCGCGCTGCGCCGCAACATCGGCGCCATGGCCCGGGGCACCATCCTCATGGGGCTCTACCAGGCGGGGGAGACGGCCTTCCCCATCGCCCTCGGCCTGATCGTCGAGCACACCCTGCGCGAGCGGAGCGCCGGTTCGCTGGGGCTCGCGATCGGGGCGCTGGCCGTCATCATCACGACGGTGTCGCTGTCCTGGCGCTTCGGCATGCGGGTGCTCCAGAAGGCCAACACGACCGAGGCGCACCGCTGGCGGGTCCAGGTCGCCTCCTGCGGACTGGAGCCCGTGGGCCGCGACATCGGTCTGAAGTCCGGCGAGGTGCTGACCGTCGCCACCGAGGACGCGGACTCGACCGCCGACATCATCGAGGTGGTGCCGCTGCTGATCAGCTCCCTGGTCGCGGTGCTCGTCGCGGCGGTCGCCCTGGGCCTCGCGGACCCGCGCCTGGGCCTGCTGGTGATCGTGGGGACCGTCGTCATCCTGTCGATCCTGAGCGTGATGTCCCGGCGGATCGGCGCGAGCACCCAGGAGCAGCAGGCCCGGGTCGCCCGCGCCGGCGCCAAGGTCGCGGACCTCATCACGGGGCTGCGCCCGCTGCACGGCTTCGGGGGCAACCACGCCGCGTACGTCTCCTACCGCGAGGTCAGCGCGGAGGCCAGGCGCCAGGCCGTCACCGTCGCCCGGATCAACGGCGCCTATGCGGGCGTCGCCCTCGCGCTGAACGCGGCCCTCGCCGCCGCCGTGACCCTCACGGCCGGCTGGCTGGCCTTCGAGGGGCGGATCACCATCGGGGAACTCGTCATGGCGGTGGGCCTGGCGCAGTTCATCATGGAACCGCTGAAGATGTTCTCGGAGATGCCCAAGTACGTCATGATGGCCCGCGCGTCCGCCGAGCGGATGGCCCTGGTCCTGGGCGCGCCGCCGCTCGCGGAGCCGGGGACGGACGGCCCGCCGCCCGGCGGCGGGCTGGAGCTCGACGGGGTCAGCCACGGAGAGCTGCGCGGACTGGAACTACGGGTCGCGCAGGGCGAGTTCGTCGCGATCACCGCCTACCGTCCGCGCGCGGCCGCCGATCTCGTCGCGGTGCTGGCCCTGAACGTGCCTCCGGCGGCCTACGAGGGGCAGGTGCGCCTCGGCGGTGTGCCGCTCGCGGACCTCTCGGCCGAGGCGGTGCGCGGGCATCTGCTGGTGAACCCGTCCGACGCGGAGATCTTCGCCGGCACCCTGCGCAGCAACATCGACCCCTCGGGCACCGCGCGGAACGTGGCGGAGGCCGTGGAGGCGTCGATGCTCACCGATGTGGTGGCGCTGCACCGCGAGGGACTGGACCACGCCGTGCGCGACCGGGGCGCCAACCTCTCCGGGGGCCAGCGCCAGCGCCTCTCGCTGGCCCGCGCGCTCGCCGCCGACGCCGAGATCCTGGTGCTGCACGACCCGACGACCGCCGTGGACGCGGTCACCGAACAGCTCATCGCGCGCAATCTGGCGACGCTGCGGCGGGGCCGCACCACCGTCGTGCTCACCAGCAGCCCGGCCGTGCTGGACGCCGCCGACCGGGTGCTGGTCCTGGACGACGGCGTCGTCGCGGCCGAGGACACCCACCGCAACCTCCTGGCCCGCGACGAGGCGTACTGCCGGGCGGTCGCCCGGTGACCGGGGCCGGGGCGCCGCGCGGCGCCCCGGCCCCGGCCGGTGGGGGCCCGGTTCAGCCGAGCGCCCAGGCGACGTCCCGGAGCAGGGCGTGCCGCCAGCCCGCGCGGTCGTGACCGGACGGCGAGCGCGAGACGCGTACGGTGGCGCCGGCCTCCTCGGTCAGCGCCTCCACCGGGGCGCAGTGCGGCAGCATCCGCTCCTCGTGCTCGCCCACGTCGAAGGCGATCCGCAGCCCGGACAGACCGGGCCGCTCCCGCAGCCGCGCGGCGAGCGCGCCGCCCGCCGGCCCGCCCAGCGGATCGGGCAGGTCCATGACCCCGGGGCCCCACCAGAAGGAGCCCGACTGGCAGGCGACGCGCGAGACGAGACCGGGGAACTCCAGCGCCGCGTACAGCGCCGAGAGCCCGCCGAGGCTCTGTCCGGCCACGACCGTCCGGTCCGTCTCCGCGATCACGCCCGATCCGGCGACCAGCGGCAGCAGTTCGTCGCGGACGGCCTCCCACAGGGCGGGCCGGCAGGTGAACTCGGCGGCCCGGTCCTTCGCGGGCAGGAAGACGAGCGTGACGGGGGGCATCGCCCCGGCCCCGGCCGCCGCGTCGAACGCGGTCATGGCCGGATGGAGATGGAGCCAGTCATCTCCGTCGAGCAGCAGCACCACCGGCCCGCCCCCGGCCACCGGATGGACGCGCACGGTGCGCCGCCCGCCGAGGCGCGCGCTGTTCCAGCGCAGCCGGGTGAGCGGCAGCGGCAGGACGTCGTCGGCGCCCACGAGCGGCCAGTACGGCGAGGGCGGGGTGTCCGGGGTCGCCGTGAGCGAACGGTCCGGGCCCGCCCCTGCCGGGTTGGACGGATCGGCGTACGCGTCGCCGTCCACGAGGAACCAGTAGGTGGACCGGAGCCGCCGGGGCCGCTCCACCTCCGCGTACCAGCAGTCCGTCCCTTCCCGGCGGCGCAGCGGCAGCGGCTCGGGCACGCCCTCGAAGCAGAGGGCGGCGGGCGCCGGGCCGCGCCACAGGAACAGGGCGGTCCAGCCCTCGCCGGACGGGGCGTACGCCGGGGTGCGGGCCGCCGCCCAGAAGGCGTCCGAGCCCGGGACGCCGGACAGGCCGAAGGCGGCGAAGGGGGAGTCCGCTGCGGCGGTCACGGCCGGAGCCGTTCGGTTTCCGGGGGCATCGCTGTCTCCTTGTGGAAGGGAAAGGGGAGGAGCTAAGCTCCTCTCAATTAAGGGGAGCCTAACCTAAGTTTGACCTCCCTGTCCGTTCCGAGGAGGCACGTCCGTATGAGCACCAATCCGTTCGACGACCCCGACGGCCGGTTCCTGGTCCTGGTCAACGACGAGGGCCAGCATTCGCTGTGGCCGTCCTTCGCGCAGGTGCCGGGCGGCTGGACGGTCGCCTTCCCGGAGAACACCCGCGCGGCCTGTGTGGAGTACGTCGAGGCCAACTGGACCGATCTGCGGCCCCGTTCGCTCGTCACGCCCGTGGAGCGCTGACCTTGCGCCTCGCTCCGCCCCTCGCACCCGCCCCGGTCGTGCGGCGGGCCTGGCCGCGCGACGCCGCCCGACTCGCCGCGCTCTCCCGGCCGTTCGTGCGCAGCGGCGCCCTGCGCGAGCGACCGGCGTCCCTGTACGCGGCGCGCGCGGCCGACTTCCTGGTGGTGTGCGGGCCGCGGGGCGGCCTCGACGGCTGTGTCGGACTGCGGGTGTACCCGGCCGGCCCCGACGGCGCCGAGGGCGGCGCGGGCGTCCTGTACAACTTCTGCGTCGCCGCCGGGCGGCAGGGCGGCGGTCTGGGCGGGGCACTGCTGCGCTCCGCCCTGGACCGGGCGCGCTCCCGGTCGCTGACCGCGCTGTTCACCGCCACGACCGGGGACGGCCGGCTCTTCGGCCGCCATGGGTTCGCCTCCGCCGAACCGGACCGGGCACCGCGTGCCTGGGTGTGCGAGCTGGACCCCCGGCGCGGCGCCCGGATTCTCCGACGGGCCCTGTGAGCACGGGTGTTACGCCGTGAGGGCGGGGGAGGGGGCGGCGCTGCCGGCGACCACGGTCGTGCCGTGCCCCTCCTCGTCCGCGACGCCCCGCAGCAGCGCGTGCTCCACCCGGCCGTCGACCACCCTGGCCCGGCCGACCCCGCCGCGCACCGCCCTCAGGCAGCCCTCCATCTTCGGCAGCATCCCGCTCGCCAGCCCCGGCAGCAGCCCGGCCAGCGCGTCCGCCGTGAGCAGCCCGATCACCTCGGTGCTGTGCGGCCAGTCCGCGTACAGCCCCGCGACATCGGTCAGCACGACCAGCCGCTCGGCCCCCAGTGCCACGGCCAGCGCCGAGGCGGCCAGATCGGCGTTGACGTTGTAGACCCGTCCGTCCTCGCCCCGGGCGACGGGGGAGACGACCGGGATGTGGCCCCGGTCCAGCAGCCCTCGCACCATCCCAGGGTTGACGTCCACGACGTCCCCGACCAGCCCGAGGTCCACCGGCCGGCCGTCCGGCCCCGTCGTGCGCCGTACGGCCGTCATGGTGTGCGCGTCCTCGCCCGTCAGCCCCACGGCGAACGGCCCGTGGGCGTTGATCTCCCCGACCAGCTCCCGCTGGATGCGTCCGGACAGCACCATGCGGACCACGTCCATCGTCTCCCGCGTGGTCACCCGCAGCCCCGCCTCGAAGCGCGTCTCCAGGCCGAGGCGGTCGAGCATCGCGCTGATCTGCGGACCACCGCCGTGCACGACGACCGGGCGCAGTCCGCGTCGCCGCAGTTCCACGACGTCCCGGGCGAAGTGCCGTTGCAGACGCGCGTCGACCATCGCGTTGCCGCCGAACTTGACGACGATCACACGGTGGTGCGCACCGGCCGGTTCCATGGCCCACTCCCTCGGGTCGGTTAATTAGCCGAGCCTAACCTAAGTGGGTGGGAAGGGTGGGGTGGATCCGGCCACGTCAAACCCACGTCAGGGAGCGGCCGTTATGGATCAGGGCAACGTCAACGGAACACCCACCGGCCCCACGGCGGATTTAGCGTCACAGGAGAGCGTCCGGCCGACCGGGCCGACGCGACGCCCCACGAGGAGAGCCATGAACGACCACCCGCGCGCCGAGGACCCCGACCCGCTGCGAACCGGCCGGACCGGAGCGCTGTACGTTCCGGTCCGGTGTGGACACCCGGCCGACCGCATCCGCCTGTTCCGCACGCCGCTGGGCGCGCGCACCGCCGTCGCCTTCACCAGCGCACCGCGCCTCACCCGGACCCTGGGCCGGCGGCAGGACTGGACCCGGCTCTCCGAAGCGGCCCTCCGCTCCCTCCTCGCCCCGCTCGACGGCGTCGGCCTCGTCGTCGACCCGCCCCTCGCGGCCCCCGCCCCCGCCGGGACGCCGGCCGCCCGCCCGGCCCGAGGTCCCCACGGCCCCGCTCCCGTCCGGGTCCCCGCCGCCCCGCCCCTCGTGCCCGCCCCGAGCGCCTGACCCGCCGAGGAACCCGCCATGACCCCAGAACCCACGGGGACCGCCACGGCGACCCGTACCCGTCCCCCGGCCGGACTCTCCGTCTGGCCCGCCTCCGCCCGCGTCACCGGCCACGGGGACGTCGCCGTCGCCGGGGTGTCGCTTGCCCGCACCGCCGAACGCTTCGGAACCCCCCTCTACCTCCTCGACGAGGACGAGGTGCGCCGCCGCTGCCGCGCCTACCGCGAGGCCTTCCCCGGCGCCGAGGTGGCCTATGCCGCGAAGGCCTTCCTGTGCCGCGCCCTCGTGCACTGGATACGCGACGAGGGACTCGGCCTCGACGTCTGCTCCGCCGGCGAGCTGGAGCTCGCCGTCACCGCCGGCTTCCCGCCCGACCGCGTCCTTCTGCACGGCAATGCCAAGACCCCCGAGGACCTGGCCACCGCCCTGCGCCTGCGCGTCGGCCGCATCGTCATCGACAGCACCGGGGAGATCGCCCGTCTCGCCGCACTCGTCCCGCACGGCGACCGGCAGAAGGTGCTCCTGCGCGTCGTCCCCGGCGTCGAGGCCGGCGGCCACGCGGCCGTCCGCACCGGAACGGACGGCCAGAAGTTCGGCCTCTCCCTCACCGACGGCAGCGCCCTGCACGCCGTCTCCCGAGTCCTCGGCCAGACCCGGCTCCAACTGGCCGGACTGCACTGCCACATCGGCTCGCAGATTCCCGGCACCGCGCCCTACCTCACCGCACTGCGCCGGGCCGTCGGCGTCCTGGCCCTGATCCGGGACCGGCACGGGACCGTCCTGCCCGAACTCGACATGGGCGGCGGCCACGCCGTCGCCCACCGCCCCGGCGAGCCCGCCCAGGACATCAGGGACCTCAGCACCCGGATGCGTGCCGCGCTGTCGGAGGAGTGCGCCGCCGTCGGACTGCCCGTCCCCCGGCTCACCGTCGAACCGGGCCGCGCCCTGGTCGGCCCCGCAGGCGTCGCTGTCTACCGCGTCCTCGCCGTCAAGCGGAGCGGCCCACGCGTCTTCGTGGCCGTGGACGGCGGGATGAGCGACAACCCCCGCCCGGCGCTGTACGGGGTGCGCTACGCGCCCCGGCTCATAGGCCGCCGCTCCACCGTCGGCCCGTGCGCGGTAACCGTCGTCGGACGGCACTGCGAGGCGGGCGACGTCCTCGCCGCCGACGCAGAACTGCCGGCGGACGTGCGCCCCGGGGACCTGATCGCCGTACCGGTGGCGGGGGCCTACCAGCTGTCCATGGCCTCCACCTACAACGCCGTGGGCCGCCCGCCCGTCGTCGCCGTCCGCGACGGCCGGGCCCGGCTGCTGGTGCGCCGGGAGACCCTGGCCGATCTGAGCAGCCGCGACATCGGACTCTGAGGGCCGCCGCCCGGGGCCGCCGAACGGTCCCGGGCGGCGGTTCCTCTCCGTTTGCGCAGGCGTGGGCCTCGGGTTTCAGTGGGAGGCGACCCCCTGCCGCCCGTCTGGAGCTGACCATGTCGATGGCGTTCGGTTCACCCTTCGGATCGTCCGACCCCTTCAGCGAGATGCTGGACCGGTTCTTCGGCATGTCACCGGCCTCCTCGCCGCCCGCCGTGCAGCGGGTGCCGATCGGACGGCTGCTGACCGAGTCCTCGCACGAACTGCTCGGCCTCGCCACTCGCAAGGCGTCCGAGAACGGCACCACCGACCTCGACACCGAGCACCTGCTGTGGGCGGCCACTCAGGTGGACCCCGCGCGCGGACTCCTCACCCGGGCGGGCGTCGACGCCGACGCGCTCGCGGGCCGCATCGACGAGGTGCTGCCCCGCGAGTCGGCCGAACCCTCCTCGCAGCCGGGCCTCACCCCGGCGGCCAAGCGGACCCTCGCCGCCGCCTACGCGGGATCGCGGGCCGCCGGCGTCTCCTACATCGGCCCCGAGCACATCCTCGCCGCCCTCCTGGAGGACCCCGACTCGGGCGCCTCCCGCTTCCTGGGCGCCCAGGACCTGGACCCCGGGAAGCTGCGCGGCCTCACCGAGCAGGCCGCCCGTGCGGAGGGCGCCCCCGCCGGCGGACAGCAGCCCGCCACCACCCTCGACGAGTTCGGCCGGGACCTCACCGAGGAGGCCCGCGCCGGCCGGCTCGACCCCGTGGTCGGGCGGAGCGAGGAGATCGAGCAGACCGTCGAGATCCTGTCGCGCCGCTCCAAGAACAACCCCGTGCTCATCGGCGAGCCCGGGGTCGGCAAGACCGCCATCGTGGAGGGACTGGCCCAGCGCATCGTGGCCGGCGAGGTCCCCGACAGCCTCAAGGACAAGCGGGTCGTCTCGCTGGACCTGTCCGGCATGGTGGCGGGCGCCCAGTACCGGGGCCAGTTCGAGGAACGGCTGAAGAAGGTCATCGAGGACGTCCAGCAGTCCGGCGGGAACATCATCCTGTTCATCGACGAGCTCCACACCGTCGTCGGCGCCGGCGCCACGGGTGAGGGCGCGATGGACGCGGGCAACATGCTCAAACCCGCGCTCGCCCGCGGCGAACTGCACGTCGTCGGCGCGACGACGATCGACGAGTACCGCAAGCACGTCGAGAAGGACGCCGCCCTCGAACGCCGCTTCCAGCCCGTCCTCATCCCCGAACCGACGGTCGAGGAGACGGTGCAGATCCTTGAAGGACTGCGCGACGCCTACGAGGCGCACCACCAGGTCCGCTTCGCCGACGGCGCCCTCACCGCGGCGGCCGAACTCTCCGACCGCTACGTCAGCGACCGGTTCCTGCCGGACAAGGCGATCGACCTGATGGACCAGGCGGGCGCCCGTGTCCGGCTGCGCAGCTCGGGCCGCTCCACCGAGGTCGTCAGCCGCGAGGACCGCCTCGCCAAACTGCGCAGGGAGAAGGACCAGGCCGTCGCCGCCGAGGAGTTCGAGAAGGCATCCGACCTGAAGCGGCGGATCGCCGAGGTGGAGGGCGAACTCGCCGGGATCGAGGAACGCCGCGAGGGCGTCGTCTCGGTCACCGCCGCCGACATCGCCGACATCGTCTCTCGCCGCACCGGCATCCCCGTCTCGCAGCTCACCGCGGGCGAGAAGGAACGCCTGCTGCGCCTGGAGGAGGAGATGCACGCCCGCATCGTCGGCCAGGACGAGGCCGTCACCGCGGTCTCCGAGGCGGTGCGCCGCAACCGCGCGGGCATGGGCGACCCGAACCGCCCGGTCGGCTCCTTCCTCTTCCTCGGCCCCACGGGCGTCGGCAAGACCGAACTGGCCAAGACGCTCGCCGAGCTGCTCTTCGGCGCCGACGACCGCATGGTCCGCTTCGACATGAGCGAGTTCCAGGAGAAGCACACCGTCGCCCGGCTGGTCGGCGCGCCTCCCGGATACGTCGGTTACGAGGAGGCCGGACAGCTCACCGAGAAGGTCCGCCGCATGCCGTACAGCGTGGTGCTCTTCGACGAGGTGGAGAAGGCGCACCCCGATGTGTTCAACACCCTGCTCCAGATCCTCGACGACGGCCGGCTCACGGACGCGCAGGGCCGTACGGTCGACTTCCGGCACTGCGTCGTCATCATGACGTCGAACATCGGCGCCCACCGCATCCTCGGCCACGAGGGCGACGCGGCGGAGCTGAAGGACGAGCTGATGGGCGACCTGCGCGGGCGCTTCCTGCCGGAGTTCCTCAACCGCATCGACGACATCATCGTCTTCCACAGCCTCACCGAGGACGATCTCTCCCGCATCGTCGAGCATCTGCTGGACGGCAGCAGGCACCGCGTCCGCGCCCAGGGCCTGACCCTCGACGTGACCGAGGCCGCCACGAAGCTCCTCGTCGCCCACGGATACCAGCCGGAGTTCGGCGCCCGGCCGCTGCGCCGGACGATCCAGACGGAGCTGGACAACCGGGTGGCGGCGCTGCTCCTGGGCGGTGAGGCCGATCCGGGCGACACGATCGTCGCCGACGTCCGGAACGACACCCTGCACTGCACGATCCGCAAGGGCGAGGGCGCGCCGGCCGCCCCGTCCGACGAGAACGGGTCGGACGGGGCGGACAGGCCGGACGCGGGGCGGGCCGCCTGAGGCGCGGCGGGCCGGCGCCCGCCGGAGGACGCCCGGGACGCGTTGCCGGTCCCGGGCGTCCGGGTGATGCTGGGGGCATGGCTGACCACCCCGGCCCCGAGCCCGTCGCCGCCGCCCGGCGTGCGCTCCGCCTGCTGGAGGCGGCCGGGGCGTACCACGGCGAGGCGACCGCGCGGCAGCTGGCGCAGGCGTCCGGGCTCTCCCCCTCGGCGGTCGAGGAGCTGCTGCCCGCGCTGGCCGGGGACGGCTATCTGGCACGGCTGGGGGACGGCACCTTCGCACTGGCCGAGGACGCGCCGGGAGCGGGCGGCCGCGGGGGCGGACCGGCCCCGCTGAGCCGCGTCCGCCCCGCCCTGACGGCCCTGCGCAACGATCTCGGCGCCGCCGTCTACCTCACGCTGTACGAGGAGGGCGAGATCCGGGTCCTGGAGATCGTCGACAGCGCCCGCACCCCCAGGGTCGACCTCTGGGTGGGCTTCGAGGACGCCGGGCACGCCACGGCCCTCGGCAAGAGCGTGCTGCGCGAACTGGACGAGGAGGCGCGCGCCGAGTACCTGTCCAGGCACACGCTGACGGGACTGACGCCCCGGACCCTCACGCACCGCGACGCGCTCCTCCGGGAACTCGACGCCCCGTCCGCCTCGCCGCTGGTCATGGACCGGGAGGAGTACGCGCGGGGGACGACCTGCATCGCGGTGCCGGTGTACCGGGGCGAGCAGGTGGGCTCGCTCGGGATCTCCTTCAGGTCGGACCGGATGTACCGCTCCTCCCTGGTCAGGGCCGGGCTGACGTCCTGCGCGATCCGGGTCTCCCGGGGGCTGTCCCTGCCGGGCTGACCGGGCGGACGTCCCGGCGCCGCCCCCGGAGGGCGGCTACTCGACGACCAGCTCGACCGGGATGTTGCCCCGCGTGGCGTTCGAGTACGGGCAGACCTGGTGGGCCTGCTCGACCAGCGCGCGGCCGGTCTCCGCGTCGAGCGCGTCGGGCAGCTCCACGCGCAGGGTGACCGCAAGGGCGAAGCCCTCGCCCTCCTTGCCGATCCCGACCTCGCCGGTCACCGCGGCGTCGGTGACGTCCACGCCGGCCCGGCGGCCCACGACGCCCAGCGCGCTCGCGAAGCAGGCGGCGTATCCGGCGGCGAAGAGCTGCTCCGGATTGGTGCCCCGGCCGCTGCCGCCCATCTCGGCCGGAACGGCCAGCTGGAGGTCCAGACGGCCGTCGGAGCTGACGGCGCGGCCGTCGCGGCCGTGGGTGGCGGTGGCGACGGCGGTATAGAGCGCGTCCATGGGAAACCGTTCCTCTCGGTCCTGGTGCGGGCGGGGTTCCGCCCGCACCACCGAAGTGAATCACACAATTGAATTGTGCACAATCAAATGGGGTGTGCGGAGCTATGCTGGGAGCCATGACCGCAACGCCCAGCCCCGCCCGCCCGGACCAGGGCGGGGCCACCGCCGGGACCGAGGCCGACCACCTCCGTCTGGACCGGCAGATCTGCTTCTCGCTGAACGCCGCCTCACGCGCCTTCGGCGGTGTCTACCGGGTGCTCCTGAAGGACCTGGGACTCACCTATCCCCAGTACCTCGTGATGCTGGTCCTCTGGGAGCACGGCGCACTCCCGGTCAAGACCCTGGGGGAGCACCTGCGCCTGGATTCCGGAACGCTCTCGCCGCTCCTCAAGCGGCTGGAGGCGGCCGGACTGGTCCGCCGCGAGCGCAGCGCGGCGGACGAGCGCTCGGTGCACGCGCACCTCACGGAGGAGGGCGCGGCCCTGCGCGAGCGGGCCCTGTCCGTCCCCCGCCGCATCGCCGCCGCCACCGGATTCGGCCTCGACGAGATCAACGACCTGCGCGCCCGCCTCGACCGGCTCACGGCCGCCCTGGACGCGGCGCGGCTGGACGGGGACGCGCCCCACCCCTGACGGAACCGCCGCGCGGCACGGGGCGTCGGAAGGGGTGTTCCGCGCTTTCCGGCGGTGGACCGGCGGGCCGGGGGGCGTGCGGCGACCCGTCGCCGCCCCGAAGGGGGGGGGCGGGTGGCGGCATGGCTGACGGCAGATTCGACGACGTGCGGCACCTGGCCTGCGCGATCGGGGCCGCGGCGCTCCTCCTCGGGGCGCTGTTCTTCCTCCTTCCCCAGCGCGGCCTGCGGTGCGGGGACGAGGGCGTGATGGTCGACGGCCAGTGCCTCACCCGGCCCTCGGAGCCGGGCAACCGCCGCTCGGCCCCCCGGCCCGTGACGGACGAGGATCTCGACGCTTACCGGGACGGTCAGCGCGAGGCGGGAGCGGTGTTCCTGATCGCCGGCCCGGCGCTCGTCGCCGGCGTCTACCTCGTCACCTTCCGCCGCCGCCCCCGGTGAACCCTGGTGCGGGAGCGGCCCGCACCCGTGCCCCGCCCCCCGGTGCTCAGTCCCGGCGCGCCAGCAGGAACAGCTGGGGCTCCGGGACCGCCTCCGGGAGCGCCGGGACGAACATGATGCTGTCCTGGTCCAGGACCGTGAACCCGGCCTTCTCGACCGCCGCGAGGAACGCGTCCTCGCCGAAGCTGGTCACGTTGACCGCCTGGCCCATGAACGTGCCGTCCACCCCCTCCACGTCCAACGGCACGGTCGCCACCACCAGATGGCCGCCGGGGCGCAGCACCCGCGCCGCCGTCCGCAGGATGCCGGCCTGCTCGTCGCGCGACAGCTGGAGCAGCGCGAAGTACACGCACACCGCGTCGAACGAAGCGTCCTCCAGCGGGACGTCGCGGATGTCGGCGCACCGGAACTCCGCCGCCGGAACCTGGCGTGAGGCCAGCTCCACCATCACCGGCGAAACGTCCACTCCCAGCACATGGTGACCGGCGTCGGTCAGCGTCTGCGCCGTCGGCCGCCCCGTGCCGCTGCCGATGTCGAGCACCCGGCTGCCCGGGGCGAGATGCGCGAGCAGCCGCTCCAGCGAGGCGCGGTGGCCCGCCGATGCGCCGAACGCCCGCTCGTAGTCGGCGCCGAGCGCGTCGAACACCGATGCTGCGGTGGGGTGCTGACCTGATTCCATCGAGGAATCCCTTCTCCCGTGACGGTCCCGCCACGGTACGCGGACCACGGCCGGCGCGGAGCCCCTCCGACGGAGCCCCGGCCCCGGTCGTGCCCCGAAACCACCCGTGCGCAGTCACCGGCCCCGCGGCGCGGGGCCCGCTACTGGAGCGCCCGGACCGCCGTACGGAACACGGCGGGGGCCCGGTGGGCGGCGGGCACCAGGAGCCGGGCCGTGCCCGGACGCCGGGCCACCGCCAACAGCGCTGCCGTCAGTACGCGGTGACGCCGGGTCAGCCGGGCCCAGACCGCCGGGTAGTCCTGCGGCCGCCCGGCGGCCACCGCGTCCACCGCCGCCCGCGCCGTCGCCACCGCGAGCGCCACGCCCTCGCCGGTCAGCGCGTCGACATAGCCCGCGGCGTCACCGGCCAGCAGCACCCGCCCCGCCCACGGCGTGCGCGCGCGCCGGCGCAGGGGGCCCGCCCCGCGCACCGGGCCGTCCTCCCGGCCGGCCAGCACGGCGGCCAGCTCCGGGAAGTCCGCCAGCTGGCTCGCGTGCGCGCGGCGCTCCTGGCTCAGCACGGCCACGCCCACCAGATCCCCGCCCAGCGGGGTGACGTACGCCTCCCCGCGCGCCGACCAGTGGACCTCCACGAACGGGGTCCACGGCGGCACACGGAAGTGCCGGCGCTGCCCGTAGCGCCGCACCGGGGACACCGGGCCGTCCAGACCGAGCCCCCGGCGCACGGGGGAGTGCAGCCCGTCGGCGGCGATCAGCCAGCGCGCCGTCAGCCCGCAGGCCGTGACCCGGTCCCGGTCCTGCCGGACCCCGGTGACCTTCCCCGGCACCATCCGCACCCCGAGCGCCACCGCCCGCTCGTACAACGCCGTGTGCAGGACGGTGCGCCGGACGCCGAGCCCGGCCGCGCCGGTGAAGTCGGCCTCCGCGCTCCGGGCCCCGCGCACATAGCGGATGCCGCGCAGCGGATGACCGGCCGGCTCCACCCCGAGGGCGCGCAGGGCGGCGACCCCGCTGGGCATGATGCCCTCGCCGCACGCCTTGTCCACGGGCACCGGACGGGGCTCCACCACCACCGCCTCCAGGCCGAGCCCGGCCGCCCGGACGGCGGCCGCCAGCCCGGCGGGCCCGCCGCCCGCCACGAGCACGTCGATCACGCGGCGGCACCCCCGCCGGACGCGGCGGCCAGCGCGGCCTCCTCGCACCGCACCCGCACCGCCATCAGCGCCGCGTTCAGCACGGTGAACACCACCGCCGTCACCCACGCCCCGTGCACCAGCGGAAGCGCCAGCCCCTCGGCGGCGACCGCCACGTAGTTGGGATGGCGCAGCAGCCGGTACGGCCCGCCCGTCACCAGGGGCAGCCCCGGCACCACGACGACACGCGTGTTCCACCGGTGCCCCAGCGTCCTGATGCACCACCAGCGCAGCGCCTGCGCCGCCACGACCACCGCCGTCATCGTCCAGCCCACCACCGGCACGAACGGGCGGCCGGCCAGGCCCGTCTCCACCAGGCAGCCCGCCAGCAGCCCCGTGTGCAGGGCGACCATCGCCGGATAGTGGCCGCGCCCCGACTCCCTCCCGCCCCGGGCCCGCGCCCATCGCGTGTTGCGCAGCGCCACCGCGAGTTCCGCGAGCCGTTCGGCCGCCACGGCCAGCACCAGCGCGGCGTACCAGATCATCCGTCCCTCCGACCTACCAGCGCAGCAGCACCAGTTCGCAGCAGAAGCCGGGCCCCATCGCCATCAGCAGACCCGGAGAACCCGGTTCGGGACGCCGCCGCCCCAGCGTGTCCCGCAGGACGTGCAGCACGGAGGAGGACGACAGATTGCCCACCTCGGCCAGCGAGCGCCAGGTGACGTCGAGCGCCCCCTCGGGCAGGTCCAGCACCTCGGAGACGGCCTCCAGCACCTTGGGTCCGCCGGGATGGCAGACCCAGTGGGCGACGTCCTTCGGCTTCAGGCCGTGCTCGGCGAGGAAATCCCTTACGTCGTCGGCCAGATAGCGGCGCACCACGTCCGGGACCCCCGGATCGAGCACCACCCCGAACCCGGAGTCACGGACGTCCCAGCCCATCACGTGCTCGGTGTCCGGATACATCCGGCTCCGCGTGGCCACGACCTCGGGGCCCCGCTCCACCGCCCGGTCCGCGCCCACCGCCACGACGGCCGCCGCGCCGTCCCCGAACAGCGCGGTCGCCACCAGGTTCGCGGGCGAGCGGTCGCCCCGCTGGAAGGTCAGCGAGCACAGCTCCACCGAGAGCAGCACCGCGACCTCGTCCGGATGGCCGAGCAGATAGTCGTGCAGCCGCGCCACGCCCGCCGCCCCGGCCACACAGCCCAGCCCGAAGACCGGCAGCCGCTTCACGTCCGGGCGCAGCCCCAGCCGCCCCACGAGCCGGGCGTCCACGGAGGGCGCGGCCACCCCGGTGACCGAGGTGAAGATCAGCAGGTCCACGTCCCTCGGCCGGAGCCCCGCCGCGCCCAGCGCCCCGCGCACCGCGTCACCGCCCAGACCCACGGCCGACCGGACGAACACGTCGTTGGCGTCCCCGAACCCGCGCAGCCCGGCGTACCGCTCCAGGGGCAGCACCATGTGCCGGGTCCGCACCCGGGCGTTCGTGTGCAGGCGGTCCAGGACCCGCCGGTCGGCGCCCGGCGGCAGACAGGTGCGCGCCACCATGTCGGTGACCTCGCGCTGGGCGTGGCGGTACGGGGCCAGAGTGCCGTGCACGGCGGCGATCCGGGTCATCCGGGGTCCTTGGGGGAAGACGTCATGGCCCCATGCCTGCCCCGCCCGCCGGGCGCGCCACCGGAAACAACCCGTGCGGCTGTCACGCCGGCCGGTGCGCGGTGCCTACGCTCGGCCGATGGGCACCCCGCGACCCCCGCACGCCTGGACCACGACGGCCGCCGCGCCGCCGCGCCGGTCCGTGGCGCTCCTGCGCTCCTGCCACCCCGGTCCGGTCGCGGCCGTGACGTTCACCGCGGGCGCCCTCGGCGCGGGCGTCGGCCTGGACGCGGCCCGCACCGCGCTGCTCGTCGCCGCCGTGCTCTGCGGGCAGCTCTCGGTCGGCTGGTGCAACGACGCCGTCGACGCCCGCCGCGACGCGGCGGCGGGGCGGACGGACAAACCGGTGTCCGACGGCCGGGTCGGCCGCGCCACCGTCTGGGCGGCGGCCGGCTGCGCAGCCCTGCTCTGCGTCCCGCTCTCCTGGGCCTGCGGCCCGCTCGCCGGAACGCTGCACCTGGGCGCGGTCGCGGCGGCCTGGGCGTACAACCTGCGGCTCAAGGCCACCGCCCTGTCCTGGCTCCCCTACGCCCTCGGCTTCGGCGTCCTGCCGGCCGTGGCCGCCCTGACCCTGCCGGCCCGTCCGGCCCCGGCCTGGTGGGCCGTCACCGCGGGCGCCCTCCTCGGCATCGCCGCCCATCTGGGTGACGTGCTGCCCGACATCCACGCCGACCTGCGGGCAGGTGTACGGGGTCTGCCGCACCGTCTCGGGGCCCGTACCACCGCCCTTCTCCTGCCCCTTCCCCTCCTCGCGGCCTCGGTGGTCCTCGCCCTCGGCCCGCCCGGCCCGCCGGGCCCCTGGGGCACCCTCACCCTGGTCCTCGCACCCCCGGCCGCGCTCGCGGGTCTGCTCCTGGCCCCCGTCCACCGCAAGGCCCCCCTGGCCGCGGCCGCCCTCCTCGCCGCGGCCGACGTCACCCTCCTCCTGGCAAGCGGGACAGCCCCGCTCTGACGCACCGGGCCCGGTCACCGCGCAGGCTCCGCCACCGGGACGGTCCGCGCGGTGCGCGTGCTCACACCGTCCGGAGCCAGTCGTCGATCAGCCGCAGATCACCGGCGGTCAGGCCCACGGCCGGTGCGACACGGTGGAGCAGCGCGCGCCCGGCGTGCCGCTCGGCCACCCACCGCCGGTCCGCCCCGGTGATCTCGTCGTCCACCCAGACGAACGGCCGGCCCGCCGCCAGGGCGACCAGCGCCCGCGTCTTCCAGTGGAGTCCGGCCCGCGCGTCCGCCTCGTCCGTCTCCGACGGCGCGGGCCAGTGGACGACGGGGAGGGCCGGAAGCCCGAGACGCGGGGCGACCAGCGCGTTGGCGTCGTCCTCCCAGGTCGTCGCCCAGACGGCCTCGCAGGGCAGCGCCGCCAACCGGGGGCCCAGCGCCGGATCGATCCGCGCGAGCAGCGGGTGGTCCCTGCCGCCCGGCGGCCACGGACCTCCGAGGTGCTCCCGGTGGCCGCCCTCGCGCGGTCCGAACGGGATCAGCGGCCCGTCGACGTCGAGGAAGAGCAGCGGCGGCTCCCCGGGGCCCGTCACGGCCTCACCGTCCGCCCGCCACCCGCAGCACCGTGCCCGTGGTGTACGAGGCGTCGGCGGAGAGGAGCCAGGCGACCGCGTTCGCGATCTCCTCGGGGGTGCCGGGGCGGCCGAGGGGGATGCCTGCGGCGGCCTTGTCGGGGCGGGCCGGATCGGCGTGGAACCCGGTGCGGATGATGCCGGGGGCCACGGCGTTGACGCGGATGCCGGCCGGGGCGGCCTCCTTGGACAGGCCGACGGTGAGGGTGTCGACGGCCGCCTTCGCGGCGGCGTAGTGGACGTACTCGCCCGGGCTGCCGAGGGTCGCGGCGGCGGAGGAGAGATTGACGATCGCGCCGCCCCCCGTCGCGGTCAGATCGCGCACCGCGCGGCGGGCGCAGAGCAGATAGCCGAGGACGTTGACGTCCAGGGCGCGCCGCAGCCCCTCGGTGTCGGCCTCGGCGAGCGGACCCACCGGACCGCTGATCCCGGCGTTGTTGACCAGGCCGGTCACGGGGCCGATCTCCGCGGCGGCGGTGTCGAAGAGCAGGTCCACCGCCGCCTCGTCGGCCGTGTCGGCCCGCACGGCCACACAGCGCCGGCCGGCCGTGCGAACCCGGGCGGCGACCGACTCGGCCGCGTCGGCGTCCGAGCGGTAGCCCAGGGCGATGTCGTGACCGTCGGCGGCCAGACGGACGCAGACCGCCGCCCCGATGCCCCGGCTCCCGCCCGTGACGACGGTGACCTGCTGACGGCTCATGAGGACCCCCGGGTTCCCGCACGGGGGCGCCTTGCCCCCGGCCGGGCCATCGTAGGCGGCGGGCGGCCCGGACAGCGGAGGGGGCCACGCCCGTGGAGGAGGGCGGCGGCCCCGGGACGTGCGGGGGAGCGGCCCCCTACCGGGGGACCCCGCCCACCGGGAGGTCCGTCCCCCGCTCGCTGCGCTCCAGGAGGTTCCGGGACCGCTCCCGGAGCCGGCGCCGCTGCTCCGGGTCGCGGGTGCGCTCGGCGGCCTCGGCCATGTGCCGGGCCGTCTCACGCAGCTGCGCGGCGGAGACGGTCGCTTCTGCAACGCTCATCGTTCACTCCTCGCACGGTGGGCACGAAACGGGTCCCCCCAGGGAAGCAGCGCCGCGGGAGAGCCGCACGGCGAAACGCTACGGAGGGTGAGACCGGCAGGCCGGACGGACCGCGAGGGCCGCTGGAGACCGGCGCCGCCGCGCACCCGGATCCGGGCCCCGGCCCGGCGCTGGCATGATCGGGGGCATGAACGAGCGCATGATCGCCGCGTGTGACGGGGCGTCGAAGGGAAATCCGGGACCGGCCGCCTGGGCCTACGTGGTGGCCGGCGCCGACGGCACGCCGCTGCGGTGGGAGGCGGGACCGCTCGGGACCGCGACCAACAACATCGCCGAGCTGACCGCCCTGCGGGAACTGCTGGAGTCCGTCGACCCCGCCGTGGCGCTCGAAGTCCGCATGGACTCCCAGTACGCGATGAACGCCGTGACCAAGTGGCTCCCCGGCTGGAAGCGCAACGGCTGGAAGACGTCGGCCGGCAAGCCCGTCGCCAACCGGGAGCTGGTCGTCGCCATCGACACCCTGCTCACCGGCCGCACCGTCGACTTCGTCTACGTCCCCGCCCACCAGGTCGGCGGCGACCCGCTGAACGCCATCGCCGACCAGGCTGCCAGCGAGGCCGCCGTCGCCCAGGCCCCGGCCGGCACCTCGCGCGACGGAGCCG
This sequence comes from Streptomyces sp. NPDC001515, assembly GCF_053597115.1. Classification (NCBI taxonomy): domain Bacteria; kingdom Bacillati; phylum Actinomycetota; class Actinomycetes; order Kitasatosporales; family Streptomycetaceae; genus Streptomyces; species Streptomyces sp. NPDC001515. The sequence goes on along the minus strand of NZ_JBSFHN010000026.1, from coordinate 18,642 downwards.
AGCCGCCCGCGCCCGCCCCGGGCCGCGCCACCGGGACACCCAGGACCCGCACCGCGCCGAAGAAGCGCTCCGGCGGCTCCGCCCGCACCTCGACGGCCACCATCCGCGCCCGGTACGCGGGTCGCTGCCACTGCGGAAAGCCCTATGCGGCCCAGGAGATGATCGCCAAGAACGACCACGGCTGGGGCCACCCGGAGTGCCGCACCGCCACCGCCTGACCCTTCGGGGCCCCGCCCGGCGGGGACGTCCACCGGACACCTGCCGCCGATCCCGCCCGCACGGCCGGGTCCGCGTGCCATGATGCGGCTCCGGTGGGCAACGGCCAGGGGCCGTGCCGCCGGAGCTGTGCGGGACCGCGACACGCTGGGGGGCGTATGGAAGGCACGGGAACGGTGCTGCGTGAGCTGCGCGGGGCGCAGAAGACCGCCAAGGGGGTGTCGCTGTACTCGCGGTACGTCAACCGGCCCGCCGGGCGGATCTTCGCCGCCGCGGCCTACCGGCTGCGGATGACGCCCAATCAGGTCACCCTGGTCAGCGCGGTGTTCACCTTCTCCGGACTCGCGGTGGTGGCCCTGGCGCGGCCCGGGTGGGGGACCGCGGTCCTCGTCTACGTGGCCCTCGCCGTCGGATTCGCGTTGGACTCGGCCGACGGGCAGCTCGCCCGGCTCACCGGACGCGGCGGCCCCGACGGCGAATGGCTGGACCACGTCGTCGACTGCGCCAAGATGATCCTGGTCCACACCGTCGTGCTGATCGCGTTCCACCGCTTCTTCGCGCTGCCGGGCGACGGCTGGCTGCTCCTGCCGCTCGGCTTCCTCTTCGTCGCCGTGCTCACCTTCTGCGCCGGACTCCTGCGCGAACAGCTCGGCAAGGCCGCCGCCCGTACCGCCCCGCCCTCGGCCGCCGCCCCGGCGGCCCCGGTCTCCCGGCTGCGCGCCGTGGCGCTGCTGCCCGCCGACTACGGCGTGTTCTGCCTGATCTTCCTGCTGCTCGGCGACGAGACGGCGTTCCGCACCGGATACGCCGTACTCGCCGCCGTGCACGCGCTGTTCCTCGTGGCGTTCCTCGCCAAGTGGTTCAGGGAGCTGAGAGCGCTCCGCCCGGACTGACCAGCGTGTCCAGCACCCGGCGCAGCTGGGTGCTGGACGTGTGCACGGTGTACGGGAAGTAGACGACCTCGACGCCGACCTCCGCGAAGTCCCGCTCGAGCCGCAGCCCCTTCTCCGTGCCCCGCCAGTCGTCCCCCTTGAAGATCACGTCGAACCTGACCTGCTGCCAGGTCTCGACCTTGTCCGGGACCGTCTCGACGAACGCCGCGTCCACGTACCGCACGCTGCGCACGATCTCCAGCCGCTCCGGCAGCGGAATCACCGGGCGGTGGCCCTTGGCGAGTTCCGCCATCTCGTCCGAGACGACCCCCGCGACCAGGTAGTCGCACTGGCTGCGGGCATGTCTGAGGATGTTGAGGTGACCCACGTGGAACAGGTCGTAGACCCCCGGCGCGTAGCCGACCCTGTGCACCATCCGTTCTCTCCCCCCACGGTGTGAACGTGATGACCTAGGCCCACCGGTCGGTTTCCGGACATGGCATCCGGTCCGGTGGGATATCGGTATCGGTGTTGATGGTGGAACGACCTTACTGTGAAGACCACTTGCTCATCACGTGAACGGATAAGCTCACTTTTGGGGGCCGTTCCTTGGGGGGAACGCAGGTGGCTCCGGGGGGAAGGCGATCGTCCGATGCCGGAAACAGCGCACCGTGAACCGTGGAAGGGCCGCCGTCTGCTGGTGGTCTCGACGAACTACGCACCGGAGGTGACCGGCATAGGGCCGTACGCCGCCCAGCTCGCCGAGCACTGGGCCGCCGCCGGGGCCCGGACGCATGTCCTCACCGGCATGCCCCACTACCCGTCCTGGCGGACCGATCCCGCCTACCGGGGCGTGTGGCGCACCCGGGAGGAGCGCGGCGGCGTCACCGTCCACCGGCGGCGCCACTACGTGCCGTCCCGTCAGACGGCGCTGCGCCGCGCCCTGTTCGAGGCCAGTGTGCTCGTCCACGGGCTGGCCGCCCCGCCGCCCGGAGTGCGGCCCGACGCGGTGGTCGCCCAGCTGCCGAGCCTGGCCGGCGGCGTCATCGGCGCCCGGCTCGCCCGCCGCCACGGCGTCCCGTACATCCCCGTCGTCCAGGACCTCATGGGCGCGGCCGCCGCGCAGAGCGGCATCCGGGGCGGGGACCGGGCCGCCGCCCTCGCCGCGCGCGCGGAACGCCACGCCCTCACCGCCGCGACCCTCGTCGGCGTCATCCACGAGAGCTTCGTCCCCCGGATCACCGCCTACGGCGTGCCCCGTGAGCGCGTCCGCCTGGTCCCCAACTGGAGCCATGTGCGGGCCCCTTCGGCCGACCGCGACGTCACCAGGGCCCGTCTCGGCTGGCGGGAGGGCACCCCCGTGGTCCTGCACTCCGGGAACATGGGGCTCAAACAGGGCCTGGAGGTCCTGGTCGACGCCGCCCGGATCGCCCCCGACATACGCGTCGTGCTGATGGGCGACGGCAACCAGCGCGAGGCCCTGCGCGCCCGCGCCGCCGGACTGCCCAACCTGGACTTCCTGCCGCCCGCCGGCCAGGACGAGTTCACCGACATCCTGGCCGCCGCCGATGTGCTCGCCGTGACCCAGCGCGCCTCCGTCCTCGACATGAGCGTGCCCTCCAAGCTCACCTCGTACTTCGTCTCGGGCCGCCCCGTCGTCGCCTCCGTCGCCGAGGGCGGCGGCACCGCCCAGGAGGTGCAGCGCTCCGGCGCCGGACTCCTCGTCGCACCCGAGGACCCGGCCGCCGTCCTCGCCGCCGTCCGCAAACTCGTCGAGGAGCCGGCGGCGGCCGGTGAACTCGGCGCCCGCGGGCCCGGATACGTCGCCCGCCACCTGGGCCGCGAGGCCGCGCTCGCCCGCTTCGACGCACTGCTCGCCGAGGTACTTCAGGACGCCGATGGGAGAAGCCCCCGATGACCCACCCGATCCGCGCCCTGGAGGAGCAGGACGAACCCGCCCTGCTCCGGGACCAGTTCCGCCAGTTGCTGCGCTACCGGTCCCTGCTCGCCCTCGGTGTCGTCCTCGGGCTGCTCGGCGGCGGCTGGCTCGCCCTGAGCGGCGAGGACACCTACACCTCCACCGGTGAGGTGTCCGTACGCTCCGCCACCTCCGACCCCTTCGCCGCGGGCGCCTCGGCCGACAAGGGCATCAACATCGGCTCCGAACGCCAGACCGCCGTCAGTGACGTCGTCGGCACCGTCGCCGTCGCCACCCTCGCCAAGAGCGGGGACACCGTGGAGGTCGGGACCCTGCTCTCCGGCCTCCAGGTCACCAACCCGCCCAACACCCTCGTGCTCCGCTTCTCCTACACGGGCCGCACCCCCGAACAGGCCAGGGCCCGCGCCCAGGCCCTGGCCGAGGCGTATCTGGAGATACGGCGCGAGCGCACCGAGGACAGCATCGACAACATGGTCGACGGCTACCGCGTCCAGCTGGGGCCGCTCACCGAGCAGCGCGACCGGCTCGCCCAGCAGGAGACCGGCACCACCGGCGACGACGTCAGCAGCGCCCGCGCCAACCTCATCGTCTCCATCTCCGAACTCAACCGGAAGATCTCCGAGCTGAGGGCCCTGGACACCACACCCGGCTATCTCAACAAGAAGCCCGTGGCCCCCGAGAACCCCAGCGGCCCCGGACTGCCGCTGCTCCTCGGGCTCGGCGGAGTCGTCGGGCTCGCGCTCGGTCTGCTGCTGTCCTGGGTGCGGCTCGTCTTCGACCCCGCCGTCCGCTCCACCCGCGAACTCGTCCGCTCGCTCGGCGCCCCACTGCTCGGCACCCTGCCCAGGGAACGGAGCGCGCCCGGCGCCCTGCTCGCCATCGGCCGCAGCGGCAGCCGGCTCGCCGAGGAGTACCGCGCCGTCGCCTTCCGCCTCGCCTACGACCCCTCGTTCGCCGAACGCCGCCGGCTCCTCGTCACCGCCCCGCGCGGCGACAACGCCATGGCGACCGCCGCCGCCGCCAACCTCGCCGCCGCCTTCGCCGAGATGGGCCGCGACGTCCTGCTCGTCGAGGCCGATCTGCGCACCCCCACCCTCGCCGGCTCCCTCGGCGCCGCCACCCGGGGCGGCCGTCCCAGCTGGGCCGTCGAACCGGGCGGCCGGGGCTGGCCCGCCGACAGCCGCAGCAACGTGGACGTCCCCGGCTCCGGCGCGTTCACCCTGATCGCCGGCCGCCGCACCGACAACGTCCCCCGCGCCCTGACCTCCGCCCCGGTGGGCCGCATCCTCGCCGAGGGCGGCCGGCCCGGAGCCGTCGTCATCGTCCTGGCGCCCCCCGTCCTCTCGTACGCCGACGCCGTCGCCCTCATCGACCGCGTCGAGGGCGTCGTGGTCGTCTGCGAACCCCGCGAGGTCCACCGCAGCGACCTGGAACGCATCCGCGAGATCATCACCGCCGCCGGCGGCACCGTGCTCGGCACCCTCCTCCACCCCGGCCACGGCCGCCGCGAGCGCCGGGCCCTGCGCAGGGCCCGGCGCGCCGAACCACGGACCGGCGCCCGCACCCGTGACGAGGGCCCGCGCCCCCGGCACGAGGGACCCGAACGCGACGGACACCCCGGAGACCCCACCGAGACGCTCGGCCTGCGCACCCTGGACCCGGGCGGCGACCACAGCGGCACCGCCGGACGCCGATGAGGGCACGCACGGCGGTCGTCTGCTCCGTCGCCGACCAGGGGGTCACCGCCCTCACCAACATCCTGGTCCTCGTGGTGGCCGCCCGGCTCTCCACCGTCGCCGACTTCGCCCGCTTCTCCGCCGTCTACCTCGTCTTCACCGTGCTCCTCGGGATCTCCGGCGCCTACACGGGCCAGCCCCTCGTGCTGCACCGGGGACAGGACCCCGCCACGCGCGGCGCCTGCCGCTCCGCCGTCGCCTTCACCCTGCTCGCAGCGACCGCCGCCGGCGGGGCGCTCGCCGCCGTCTGCGCCCTGCTGCCGGGGCAGACCGCGACGGCCCTCACCGTCCTCGGGCTCGTCCTGCCCGCCGTCCTCGGCCAGGACACCGCCCGCTACGCCTTCGCCACCCTGCACGCCCAGCACCTGGCCCTGACCGCCGACACACTCCGGCTGGTCTGTGTGACCGGCGCCCTGTCCGTCCAGCCGCACGGCGCCCCCGCCGCCCGCCTCGTCCTCGTCTGGGGACTCTCCGCCCTGCCCGCGCTCCTGCTGTCGCTGGCCGTCCTGCGGCGCCGGACCGCCGGCACCCCGGTGCGCCTCGGCCCGCTGCTGGGCAGGGGACACCTCGGCCGCCGGTTCGTCGTCGAATTCGGGGTGGGCAACGCGAGCAGCCAGCTCTCCGTCCTCGGCCTCGGAGCCGTCGGCAACCCCCTGGTCGTCGGCGCCCTGCGCGGCGCCACCACCCTCTTCGGACCGCTGAACGTGCTGTTCACCTCGGCGACCGGCTTCGGCCCGCCGCTCCTGGGACGCCTCGCCGGCCCTCGCCGCCAGATCCGGGCCACCGCCGCGCTCGCCGCCGTCCTGGCGCTCACCGCGGCCGGCTGGGCCACCGTCCTCGCCCTGCTGCCCCCCTCGGCGGGCCGCCACCTCCTCGGCGACACCTGGCCGGCCGCCTCCGCCCTGCTCCCCGCGACCGGCAGCCAGTACGCCGCCATGGCCGTCGGCACCTGCGGACTCCTGGCACTGCGGCTGCTCGACCCCCGCGCCACCCTCTCCATCCAGGTGGTCTTCTCACTCGCCGCCGTCGGCTTCCTCATCGGCGGTTATCTCGTCGGCGGCATCATGGGCGCCGCCTGGGGGCTGTGCCTGGGCTCCGTCTGCAAGGCCGTCGCCACCTGGACCCGGGTGGCGACACTCGCCCGAGGGGGCGCGCCCGAACACCCCGCCGTCAACGCGTCCGCCGCTGGCTCCGCTCCGTGAAACTCGTGACCAGCGCCAGGCACAACGCCCCGATCGCCAGCTTCCCCACCGCCTGGAGCAGCGGACCGCGCAGCAGGATGAAGGTGTAGCCGGCGATCAGCGGCGCCACGATCGCCAGCACACTGCCCGGCCCCGGACCCTCCCGCGTCACCGCGCGCGCGTACCGGCGGTCGGTGCGCGCCGCCGCGTACCCCACCAGAGCCAGCCCCCCGACCAGCCCCGGCGCCCCGAAGTCCACCCACAGCTCCGTCCACAGCGGCGCCGAGAGGTTGGTCATGTTCATCCCCATCCACTGGCCGACCCGCACCCCGGTGTCCTCCGGCTTGCCGCTCCACGCCGAACGCGGCACGAAGAACAGCGCCGAGCCCGCGAGCTGGCGGCCGTAGGTGTGGCCCCGGCTGTCCACCCAGGTGATGGTGTTGGCGAACATCACCGTCTGGTCGTAGTCCTTCGTCGCCAGCGGCTCGAAGACCGACGAGGACTGCACCGGGCGGTATCCCTCGTCGTCGTACCGGAACCGGTCGGCGTACGGGAACAGCACCAGCGCCCCGATCACCCCCAGGGCCAGCACCGAGCGGTACATCGCCGCGCTGCTCGGGAACGCCGTGAACAGCAGGGAGACCAGCACCGTCAGGAACCAGTAACGGGCATTGGACACCGGATTGTTGACCACGAGATTGAGCGCCGCCAGCGCGCACCACACCAGCACCGCCGCGGGCGAGCGCCGGGCCCGGCGCGAGGTCACCAGCCGGCGGGTGCAGAACAGCAGCGCCAGCAGCGCCGGCACCGTGCCGAACCCCTTCAGGAACGCCGAGCCCACATTGGACTCGGCCGACGCCACCCCGCTCTGGGCGACCGAGGCGCTGATCTCCTGACGGCTGGTGAAGAACACCGCGGGGCCGCCCAGCTTCAGCACGTAGTAGCCGCTCGCCGCGAACGCCAGCACGATCAGCAGCCGCAGCCGCACCGGATGCGCGACCGCCGGGCCCCGCCCGGCCCGCCCCGGCGCGCGCCGCCGCAGCGGACGCCGGGACGCCAGCAGCGCCCCCAGGTCGAAGGCGGCGCACCCCACCAGGACCAGCGCGATCGCCATGACCAGATGGGCGCGCGGCCCCACCATCGGCGTCGGGGTCTGCCCGATCACCGCCTGCGCGAACGGCGCCACCCCCAGCGCGATGTACACGAACATCCAGAACACGCCCTGGAGCAGCCGCCGCCGGGTGGACAGGATCATCGTCGCCAGCCGGGCGCCCGAGTAACAGGTCAGCACCAGCTGGAGCCAGTACGCCGTGTCCCGGACGCCGGTGCCGGGCTGGGCGGCGATCAGCGCGGGCAGGAAGCAGACCAGCCCCAGGATCAGCGGCACCGCCAGCGCCCGGGACAGCATCGCCCAGGACAGCGGCCTCGCGACCGGCTCCACCGGGGGACGCGGACCGCCGCCCCGCCCGGCGGGCGCGGACGGGATCGCCTCGTGCACGGACGTCATCTGCCCCCCGTTCCGTGAACCTGCCAACACCTTAACGAATCAACCCACTTGGGGTGATGTGATGACTAGTCTGTGAACAGTCGGACGAGGGTGAGGGGAACCCCGGTGAAGATCCTGCACATCGTCACACTGCACACCCCGGACCACGCCTTCGGCGGTCCGACCCGGGTCGCGCTGAACCTCTCCAAGGTGCAGCGCGCCGGAGGCGACGACGCCAGGATCATGGCGCTCGGCGACGGATTCGACGGCGCCCTGCCGGCCGAGGTCGAGGGCGTGCCCGTCCACCTCTTCCAGGCCCGCCATCTGCTGCCGATGTTCGAGGTCAGCGGCATCACCTCGCTGCCGCTGCTGCGCGCCGCACGCCGGATGATGCGCGGCGCCGACCTCGTCCACGTCCATCTGATGCGCGATCTGGTGACGCTGCCCGCCGCCCTCCTCGCGCTGGCCTCCCGCACCCCGCTGGTCGTCCAGACCCATGGCATGGTCGACCCGACCGAGAAGCGCGTCGCCCAGCTCACCGACCTCCTCGGGGTGCGGCGGGTGCTGCGCGGCGCCGACGCGGTGCTCCACCTCACCGAGGCCGAACGGCTCGATGTGAACGCGGTGGCCGCCCCGGTCGCCCTCACCCGCACCGTCCGGCTGGTCAACGGCGTCCGCCCGCAGGAGGTCAAGCCCGACCGCGACCCCGGCCGCCCGCCCACGGTGCTCTTCCTCGCCCGGATCCAGCAGCGCAAGCGCCCCGAGGACTTCGTCGCCGCCATGCCCGCCGTGCTGGCCGAGCACCCCGGAGCCCGCTTCGTCCTCGCCGGACCCGACACCGGGGCCCTGCCCGGCACCCTGGCCCTCGCCCGGCGCCTGGGCGTGCTGGACTCCCTCGACCACGTCGGACCGCTCGGCCACGAGGAGGTCCTCGCCGCCGGACGCCGGGCCGATGTGTACGTGCTGCCGTCGATCGAGGAACCGCTGGGCGTCTCGGTCCTGGAGGCGATGTCGGTGGGCACGCCCGTCGTCGTGACCCGCACCTGCGGGCTCGGCCCCGATGTCGCCCGCGCCGGGGCCGGCCGGGTCATCGACAGCCGGCCCGGCGAGGACGAGGCCAACGCCGCGAAGGTCGCGCGGGCCGTGCTCGACCTCCTGGAGCCGCGGGCCAACGCCGAGGCCGGGCGGGCGGCCTGGAAGCTCGTCAACGACGAGTTCACCATCGAAGCGGTGACCCGCACGCTCCGGCGGACCTACGAGGACGTGGTCCGCCGGAGGAGCGCCGGTTCACCGCGCTGAACCCTCCCGGGACTTCAGCGCGATCTGCCACCGGTAGAAGCTCATCGCCAGGGCGAAGTCGAACCCGGCCCGCCCGTCAAGGAAGCCCCTCCGGTACAGATACATGTACGCGAACGACACCAGCGGCTTGAACGGCGCCTTGTGGAACAGCTGCCCCTGCCGCGACTTGACCCGGCGCACCTGCTCCTTGACCTCCGGATGGTGCTCCAGCCACGCCTCCCAGTCCGAGTAGCGGTTGTGCCGCTCGAACCAGGCCGTCACCGGGTCCAGGTCCTGGTGCTCGATCGGGTGGCGCAGCGTGCCGGTGGTCTCGGCGACCGGCTGGTAGTGGCCCTCCACCTCGCCGATGCCCGGCGCGTCGAGGTCCCCCACCTCCGGATAGCGGGCCCGGGTCCGGTCGGTCAGGGACCGCTTGCGGATGGTGTAGCCGTGCCGCAGCCGCTTTCCGGAGAACCAGTACCCGAGCGGGATGTCGTACGCGGCCGGCTTCGGCGCGTCCGGATCGGCGAAGACCTCCCGCAGTTCCGCCAGCAGTCCGGGGCTCAGCCGCTCGTCCCCGTCGAGGAGCAGGATCCAGTCCAGATCGGTGCGGACGTGGTCCAGGCACCACTGCTTCTTGCGGGGATGGCCCCCGTCCCAGGTGTACAGCACGACCTCGGCCCCGCACTCGGCGGCGATCTTGGCCGTGTCGTCGGTGCTGTGCGAGTCGACGACGACCACCGCCTCGAAGTGGCCGAGGACCGACCGGACCGCCTCGGCGATGTTGAGCCCCTCGTTCTTCGTGGGGATCGCCACGGCTATCGGCAGTTTGCTCATCCCTTGTCCTTTTCGGGGAGCCAGGCGTAGCAGCCTGTGGAGGTGAAGGTGCGGGCCGAGGACGGAATCGTGAGCGTGCTCGGCCGTCCGTCCGTGGAGGAGCCGGAGGCCAGCTCCTTGCCGCCGGCCCCGGTGAGCTGCCAGGAGCACGCCGTGGTCGGGCTGACGTCGCGGTAGCGCCCGGGGCGAAGGGCCCGGCCCTGGTACGTGCCGTCGGCGTAGCCCCCGGCCGCCCGGTCCACCAGGCCCTGGTGGGCGGTGCACAGATGCGCCACGGCCGCTTTCGCGTCCGCGACCTCTCCGGTGACGATCGCGCCGACGGCCACCTCCGGATCGGCCCGGACCAGATAGCTGAGCCGGTCGCAGGTCTCCTGCCCGGTCTGGAGCACGGCCGCCGGGTCCATGCCCCGGGGCACCCGGTCGGTCAGATACTCCTTCTGCCGCTTGGTGAACGTGCCCGTGGCCGGAGTCAGTTCGTCGCTCGGGACCTTGGGACCGCTGCCGGCGGGGGCGGTGGGGCCGGCCGGCTCCCCGCCCCCGGCCGCCGGGCTCGCGGCCGGGGACGGCGAGGCGGCGGCCGCCGCGCGGGGCGTGTCCTTCGCTCCGCCGTCCGGCGACGGGGAGCCGCAGGCGGCCAGCGCCGCCGTCAGAACGATGACGGCGGCGCCGGCCGGGAACGGATGTCTCATCCACCCGTCCCCAGTGCGTAGTGGGCGGCGACCTGCGAGGCGCTGAGCGCGGCCGGGTAGACCGCCGTCTCGTCGATCTGCCCGGCGAAGAAGTTGCTCGTGGGACGGTTCGGCCAGTTGGCGAGGTTGTCGCCGCCGACCCGCCAGTACCCCGCGAAGCTCTGGTTGTTGGTGTACAGGATGTTGGAGGCGCGCAGTTGGCCGTCGACGTAGAGGGCCATGCCCCGCGGGCCCTGAGTGGCGACCACGTGGTGCCAGTTGCCGTCGTTGTAGGCGGCGGTGGTGGCCACCGTACGGCGGCCGCCCGAGCTGTACACGCCGAACGTCAGCCGTCCGTCGTTGCGCATGTAGACGTGCTTGTCGACCGTGCCGCTGTTCTCCATGGTCAGATTGCTGAAACCGATGATCCTTCCCCCTCGCACGGTCGTCGTCCTGATCCACGTCTCCAGCGAGAACGCGGTGGGCTGGGCATGCCGCCGGTTGCTGTACGCGTACTCGTCCGTGCCGTTGAAGCCGATCGCGGTGGACGGGCCGGGCACGGCGGCCGGCGTCTGCCGGTAGGCCGGCCCGTTGCGCAGGAAGCCGTTGTTCAGATTGCCGGAGGCGTCGGCGGCGAACGTCGAGACGCCCTCGTCGTAACGCCAGTACAGCGAGGCGCCGTCGGCGATCACCCGGGACGGATACGGCTCCGGGTCCGAGGCCACCACCGCCGTCACCGCAGGCGACTTGGCACTGGTGTTGGTGCCGTCGCTCGCGCTGATCCGGTACGTATGGGTCTCGCCCGGCGCCACGTCCCGGTCCGTCCACGTCAGCTGGGGGCGGTCCCAGAAGACGGAGTAGCCGGTCACCGTGTGCACGGGGGTGCTGGCCCCGTCCTTGTAGATGCGGTAGGTGAGCTCCCCGTCGTCGGTGTCGAAACTGGTCTGCCAGTTCACGTCCACCTCACCCGGGCGGACCGTGGAGACACTGGCGTTGGGCACCCAGGGCGCCCCCGTGTCCGGGCCGTCGGCGAAGCGGGTCAGTCCCTGCTGGCCGGACCCGTTGACGGTGGTGAACTCGCCGCCCACCCACAGGTAGTGGCGTCCGCCCTTGTCCGTCTGCGCCATCACCCGGGGGCCGACCGGCTCACCGATCCCGTCGTTGGTGTCCGGGAACCACGGCAGCAGCTTCGGGTCGTTCACCGCCTGGGCCAGCAGATGTTTGCGCGGCTGGTCGGGGAACTCGCCCATCGACGCGCAGTCGTGGGCGTGGCTGCCGCTGTACAGCACCCCCGCGTGGACCAGGATCGCCTGGGTGGCGCCCAGGCAGGTGTCGCGCCACACCTGGTCGAAGGTGCCGAGGTCGAGCGCGATCCGGCCGTCGAACACCCCGCCGCCCGTGCCCTCGTTGGCGGTGTAGAACTGGGTGGCGTCCGAGGTGAGGTCCTGCACCGTCGAGGTGTTCGGGATGAACCCCGGATAGCTCCTGGCCACGGCGCCCGTGGTGGCGTCCACCACGGCCAGCGCGTGCGAACTCGTCCCGTTGACGGTGAAGAAGTCCCCGCCGATCACCAGGTGACGGCCGTCCGGGGTCAGCTCGACCGCCCGGCCCACCTCGTCGGTGTTCGCCGTGAACGGCTTGAGCTGCGCGTCCGTGGTCACCGCGGCGAACTTGTTCCGGGTCTGCCCGGCGACGCTGTTGAAGTCACCGCCGAGGTACACCGTGTCGTCGGTGACCGCGAGCGCCCGCACGGTCGCCGACACCGCGACCTTGAAGTCCTGCCGGGGTGTGCAGGTGGCTGTGTCGACGGCGGCGATGTTGCTCACGCCGACCCCGTTCACGGACCCGAACTGGCCGCCCGCGTACAGCGTGGCGCCGTCCGGGGAGAGCACCAGCGAGCGCACCGTCGCGGTCCCCGACGACAGGGTGAAGGACAGGCTGCACCCTGTCGGCGCGCCCGTCGCCGCGTCGAAGGCGGCGAAGTTGACCGCGGACTGCTCCGAGGTCCCGGCCGCCGCCCCGGGCGGCCGGATGGTGGAGAAGGTGCCGCCCGCGTAGACCGTCCCGTCGGCGGAGGCGGCCATGGACCAGACGATGCCGTTGGTCTGCCAGGTGGACAGGTCGTCGGCCGTGAGGGAGACCGGCGGGGTGAGCGCCGATGCCGGGGATCCCGAGGCGGCGGCGCTCAGCGCGCCGGCGAGCAGACAGAGCGCGCCGGCCGCGGCCCGCAGCCGGCCGCGTCTTTGTCCGTGCCCCGTGGTGGGGTTCATCATTCAGCTCCGAAGGTGAGAACGAGCTGCGGCCGCCAGGCCGCGGTGGCGATCTCGCCCGACCAGATGCGCAGACTGTCCGTTCCGCTTCCGGTGAGGGCGAGTGAGTAGGCGGAGCCCAGGGCCCCGCCCAGAGCCGGCGCGTCCAGTTCCACCGAGTAGTCCGTGGAGACGGCGGTCGCGCCGGAGATGGTCCCCAGCACCGTCGCTGCGAGCGACGGCCGGGAGGCGTAGGTGACGGTCGACTCGGTCCACGCGCCGGTCACCGGCACGAGGGTGTGGGGGTCGGCCGAGCCGGCCGTCGGATCGGAGGAGGTGCGGAAGGTGAGCCGGGCAGCCGTCAGCCGCTGCCCGGCCGGTGCCCGGGGCAGCGCGAAGCGCAGATAGCCGAGATACGGGGTGCTGCCCCGGGAGGCGAGCTGGTTGTCGTCGTACGTGGTGTTCGGGGCGACGCCGTTGACGTAGGCGTCCTCCGCCGGGGTGAGCGCCACCGTGGTCCCCCCGGGCTGCGGCGGGGTGTCCGCCAGCGCGTGGTGCGCGGCCACCTGCGCCGCGCTCAGCGCCGTCGGGTAGAGCGCGGTCTCGTCGACCCGCCCGGCGACGTAGCCGCTGGTCGGGCGGTTCGGCCAGGCCGCGGACATGGCGTCCCCGCCCACCCGCCAGTAGCCGTTGTACGAGCGGTTCCCCGTGGTGGTGTTGGCGGCGACCTGCGCCCCGTCCACGTACAGCCGCATCCCGGCCGGTCCCTGGGTGGCCACGGCGTGGTGCCAGACGTCGTCGTTGTACGAGGCCGCCGAGGTGAGCGTCGGGCGGGTGCTGCCGGTCTGCACCCCGAAGGCGAGACGCCCGTCGTCGGTCAGATAGAGGATCTTGTCGGAGATGGAGCTGGTGTGGCCCTGGGCGGTGCCGATGTTGTTGCCGTACCCGACCAGGCGCCCGCCCCGGGTGGTCGCCGTGCGGAACCAGGTCTCGATGGAGTACGGCGACGGCGAGGTGTAGTGGTGCAGCCGGTCGCTGTAGACGTACTGATCGGTGCCGTCGAGCGTCAGGGCGGCGGAGCCGGCCACGGCGGACGGGGCCGAGCGGTATCCGGGCCCGTTCATGTACACCCCGCCGTCGCCTCCGTCCGAGGCGTCGGCGGCGAAGGAGCCGCCCGCCTCGTCGTAGCGCCAGTACAGCTCCGCCCCGTCGGCCAGCACCCGCTCCGCGTACGGACTCGCCGCACCGGCCGCGGTGACGGAGGCGCCCGGTGAGAGGGCGCTGGTGGTGCGGCCGTCGCTCGCGGTGACCCGGTAGGTGTAGGTCCGCCCGGTCACCACACCGGTGTCCGTGAAGGTGAGCTGGGGCCGGCTGTAGAAGAGGGACGAACCCGTCGTCGTGTAGACCGGGGCGGAAGCGCCGTCGCGGTACACCCGGTAGGTGAGCAGGCTGTCGTCCAGGTCCAGGCTCGCCCGCCAGCTCACCCGCACCTGCCCGGTGCGCGGCGCGGACACGCTGACCACCGGCACCGAGGGCGCCCCCGTGTCCGGGCTCGTGGCGAACCGGGTCAGCGACTGCTGCGCCGTCCCGTTGACCGTGGTGAACTCGCCGCCCACCCACAGGAAGTCGCGTCCGCCCCGCGAGGCCACGGTCAGCGCGCGCGGCCCCACCGGCTCCCCGATGCCGTCGTTGGTGTCCGGCCACCAGCCGAGCATCGCCGGATCGTCCACCTTCTGCGCGGTCAGATGCCTGCGCACCTGGTTGGGGAAGCCGCCCATGGTCGAGCAGTCGTGGACGTGGCTGCCGGCGTACAGGACCCCCTGGTACACCCGCAGGGCCTGGGTGGCGCCCTGGCAGGTGTCCCGCCACCGCTGGCCGAAGCCGGCCAGGTCCATCGCCAGCCGGCCGTCGAACGAGGCGCCGCCCGCGCCCTCGCCCGCCGCGTACCAGCCCCCGGACGCGGAATCGGTGACGATGTCCTTGATCACCGCCGAGGCGGGGATGAAGTTGTCCGGGTACGCCCGGGTCACCGCGCCCGTGTCCGCGCCGGTCACCGCGAGCGCGTGGGAGGCCGTCCCGCCCACGGTGAAGAAGTCCCCGCCGATCAGCACGTCGTGCCCGTCCGGGGTGACCTTCAGGGCGCGGCCGGGGGCGTCGGCGCTCGGATTCCACCCGGTCAGCGCGCCGGACGGCGTCACGGCGGCGAAGAACCGGCGTGCGGTCCCGTTCACCGTCTGGAAGTCGCCGCCCGCGTACACCGTGCCGTCCGCCGCCACGTCCAGCGCCCGCACGGTCGCCCCGAAGCCCGGCGCGAACCCGGGGCGCGGGGCGCACGTCGCGGTGTCGATCGCCACCAGGCCGTTGACCGCCCTCCCGTTCACCGCGTTGAAGTAGCCGCCCGCGTACAGCGTCGAGCGGTCCGGGGAGACGGCGAGCGCGCGGACCGTCGCGGTGCCGGAGGTCCGGGTGAAGGAGAGCGAACAGCCCGTGGGCGCCCCGGTCCCGGCGTCGAAGGCGGCGAAGTTCACCGCCGACGCGCCGCTCCCCGGGGCTGAGCCGGCCGGACGCACCCGGGTGAAGGTGCCGCCCGCGTAGACCACCCCGTCGGCCTCCGCCAGCGTCCAGACGATGCCGTTGGTCTGGTACGTCGGCAGGTCGTCGGCGGTGAACGCGACCGGGGGAGTGAGGGCGGCGGCCGGGGGAGCGGAGGCGGCGGAGGCGGTGAGCACCCCGGCCGCCAGCGCCAGGACGGTGGCGACCACCCCGCCGCGCCGGGCCCGCCCCGGGCCTCTCACCGGTCCACCCGCACGGCCGCGCCCGTCAACTGGTCGGCCAGCAGCCGGACATCGGCGTCGACCATGATCCGGGCCAGCTCCCCGGCCCGCACGGCCGGCTTCCAGCCCAGCAGCTCCGCCGCCTTGGAGGCGTCCCCGATCAGCGCGTCGACCTCGCTGGGCCGCTCGTACTTGGCGTCGTAGCGGACGTGCTCGCGCCAGTCGAGACCGGCGTGCTCGAAGGCGTACTCCAGGAACTGCCGGACGCTGACCCCCTCGCCGGTCGCCACCACGTAGTCGTCCGGGGTGTCGCACTGGAGCATCCGCCACATCGCGTCGACGTACTCCGGCGCGTACCCCCAGTCGCGCACCGCGTCCAGGTTGCCCAGGTGGAGATGGCTCTGGAGCCCGGCCTTGATCCGGGCCACCCCCCGGGTGATCTTCCGGGTCACGAAGGTCTCGCCGCGCCTGGGCGACTCGTGGTTGAAGAGGATCCCGTTGACCGCGAACATCCCGTACGCCTCGCGGTAGTTGACGGTCGCCCAGTACGAGTAGACCTTGGCGACGCTGTACGGGCTGCGCGGGTGGAACGGGGTGTGCTCGTTCTGCGGCGGCGGGCTGGCGCCGAACATCTCCGAGGAGGACGCCTGGTAGATCCTGGTCTCCACCCCGCTGGCCCGCACCGCCTCCAGCAGCCGGATCGTGCCGAGCCCCGTGACGTCACCGGTGTAGAGCGGCGCGTCGAAGGAGACCCGGACATGGGACTGCGCGCCCAGGTTGTAGACCTCGTCCGGCCGGATGTCGCGCAGCAGGTTCACCAGCGCCACCCCGTCCGCGAGATCGGCGTGGTGCAAGACGAAGGAGCGGTGCTCCTCCTCGGGTCCCTGGTAGATGTGGTCGATCCGCTCGGTGTTGAAGCTCGACGAGCGGCGGATCAGCCCGTGGACCGTGTAGCCCTTCTGGAGCAGCAGTTCCGACAGGTACGAACCGTCCTGCCCCGTCACACCGGTGATGAGCGCGGTCTTCCCCATGTGTCCCCCCTTCTGTGGTCGCCGGAACGGCGATCGGTCACCGAAATGTCAAGACTTGAGCGTTCTGTTGTAAAACGTCACCTCATCGGAACGGCGCTGGCACAATTCCGAGCCATGACGACTGATCTCCCCGGCCCTTCCCAGGAATCCGTTCCGTCCCTGCTACGTCCGGGCGCCCGGGTGTTCGTCGCCGGCCACCGGGGACTGGTGGGATCGGCGCTGGTGCGCCGCCTCACCGCCGACGGCCACGACGTCCTCACCCGGGGCCGCGAGGCGCTCGATCTGCGCGACGCCGAGCGCACCGCCGCCTTCCTCCGCGACACCCGCCCCGACGCCGTGGTGCTCGCCGCCGCCCGGGTCGGCGGGATCATGGCCAACAGCACGTATCCGGTGCAGTTCCTGGAGGACAACCTCCGCATCCAGCTGAGCGTGATCGCCGGCGCGCACGCCGCCGGAATCCCTCGGCTGCTCTTCCTCGGTTCCTCCTGCATCTACCCCCGGCTGGCCCCCCAGCCCATCCCCGAGAGCGCCCTGCTCACCGGCCCGCTGGAGCCGACCAACGAGGCGTACGCCCTCGCGAAGATCGCCGGCATCGTGCAGACCCGCTCCTACCGCAGGCAGTACGGCGCCTCGTACATCAGCGCCATGCCGACCAATCTCTACGGACCCGGCGACAACTTCGACCTGGAGAGCTCGCACGTGCTGCCCGCGCTGATCCGCCGCTTCCACGAAGCGGTGCGGGACGGCGCGCCGGAGGTGGTGCTGTGGGGCTCGGGAACCCCCCGGCGCGAATTCCTCCACGTCGACGACCTCGCCGCCGCCTGCGTCCTGCTGCTGGAGCGCTACGACGCGGAGGAACCGGTCAACATAGGCACCGGCGAGGACCTGACGATCCGTGAACTCGCGGAAAACGTCGCGGAGGTGACCGGCTACCGGGGTGCCGTGCGATGGGACGCGCAGAAGCCGGACGGCACCCCGCGCAAACTCCTGGACGTCTCCCGGCTCACCTCCCTCGGCTTCGCCCCCCGGGTACCACTGCGCGAGGGCATCGCCCGCACCTACACCGGCTGGCTGGAGGAGCGCGGCACCCCGCGCTGACCCGCGCCGCCCGCCCGGCGCCCCCGCCGGACGGTCCGCCGCCGGTGCGCGGCGGGCCGCCCGGCCCGTTCCCCTTCTCCCCATCCGGCCCGCCGCCCTCAGTACGCCCCGCGGCCGTCGGTGACGGCGCGCAGCGTCCGGGCCATGAGCCCCATGTCCGTGGCCACCGACCAGTTGTCGACGTACCAGAGATCCAGCGAGACGGTCTCCTGCCAGGACAGGTCCGACCGGCCGCTGACCTGCCACAGGCCGGTGAGCCCCGGCTTGACCGCGAGCCGCCGCAGCTCCCGCTCGTCGTAGCGGGACACCTCGTCGGGCAGCGGCGGGCGCGGACCGACCAGGGACATGTCACCGCGTAACACATTGAAGAGCTGGGGCAGTTCGTCCAGGGACGAGCGGCGCAGCAGCCGGCCCACCCGGGTCACCCGGGGGTCCCGGCGCATCTTGAACATCGGGCCGTCGGTCTCGTTCGCGGCCGCCAGCCGCGCCCGGTGCCGTTCGGCGTCCGCCACCATCGTGCGGAACTTCCACATGGTGAACGGGCGGTTGTGCTGCCCGTGGCGGACCTGGCGGTGGAAGACGGGCCCGGCCGAGGTGAGCCGCACCGCGACGGCCACCGCCAGCAGCAGGGGCGCCAGCGCGAGCAGACCGAGGGCTGCGCCGGTCCGGTCCACCGCCGCCTTGAGCGCCGGCTGCGGTCCGTGCCGCAGCGGCGGCTCGATGTGCAGCAGCGTGAGCCCCGCCGCCGACGCGGGACGGACCCGGCGCTCGGAGATCTCCGAGAGGTGCGAGAGGACGCAGAGATCCAGCCCGCCGTCGTGCAGTGCCCAGGACAGCCGGCGCAACCGCTCCTCGGCGAGACGGGCGCCCGGCACCACCAGGGCCAGATCCGCCTCGTACGCGAAGGCCGTGCCCAGCACCGTCGAGGCGTCGTCGTCGGCGGGCTCCGGGGCCAGCCGCCCCGGGACCGGGGTCTCGCAGCCCAGGGCCGCCGTGCCGACCGGAAGGGCCGCCACCACCCGGTAGCCGTGATCCGACCGGGAGGCCAGCAGCCGCACCGCCCGGTCCACCCCCGCGGCCTCGCCGACCACCAGCACCCGGCGCACCGCGCTGCGCGGCCGGGACCACGGCAGCCGCCGCACGCCTCCGGCCGCCAGGGCCACCAGGAGTCCGGGCAGCAGCGCGACGACCACGGTCGCCGGGTCGACCGGGGCGGGGACAACGACACTGAGCCGTGGCGGCATGGCGGACACGTCCGTTCATCGAGGGGGGAGCCT